>SIAT01000036.1 GCA_009691645.1 Pedosphaera sp.
CATGGCCACGACAAGACGCAGATTGATGTCAGCTCCTGCCACCGGTTTGATCCCGTCACAAAAAAATGGACCGCGATCGCCAGCCTGCCCGATGGGCGCAGTCATTTTGAATCGAGCACACTCATCCATCAGGGCCGGATTTTAATCGTAGGCGGGCGCTGCAATCAGTCCAAACCACTGCGCAACGTGGTGGGCGACATACTGGAGTATGATCCCAAGGCGGATACGTGGCGCGTCGTTGGAGTGATGCCCGAGAAGTTGCTCGCGCCAGCAGCCGCGATCATTGCGGGCCGCCTCGTGCTCACGGGTGGTGGACTGAACAACCCGCGGCCACTCACCGCCGCCACGTGGGTCGCGCCACTTCCGACATCACGGCTTCGGCTTCTTCACTAAAGCGGCGGCTGTCCCGTCGGCAATAGCCTGCGCAAGCGCCGCCCGTTGCGGAGAGTTGAGCAGTTGATCCAGCCGTAGAAGGAAGTCCGCCTCCAACTTGGCGCGAAAGGCCGGCTTAATCTTTTCCATCTCCTCCTCGTTGCCCTTGGCGGCGGCGTAACGCCCCTCAAACTCCGTCAGCACCGCCGTCTGCACTTCGCTGTGGAACTGATCGATCTGGTGGATCAACGCCCGCTGTTCCGCCGTGAGAATCTTGGCGACACGTTCCTGAAGCGTCGCGTGAGATTCCTGGAGAAGTTTGACGACCGCCTCGCGTTCGGCTGCGGGCGTGTTGAGATCAGCCTTGAGCTTGCGCGCCGCAGTCTGCACGGCCTCGCTGCCGGTCATCTCGCGGGCCGCAGTGTGGATTTGTTGGATCTGCTAGTCGGTCAATTTCAGCACGGCGTTGAGGCCGGGCACATACTGGCCCACTTTCTGTTCACCTTTGCCGGCCCAGAACGGAAAATCGCCGATGGCCTGCTTCTTCTCCTTCTCGGCGAACGCGACAGAGGCCACAGCGAACAGGCCCGCCAGAAGCTAAGCAATCGTATTTCTGTTTTTCATAAGTGCGTCCCTTTGTGGTGATGGAAGTGCGGTGATCAGCCTCTTCTCTTTCGAGTCGGGATGCGCGCAACGTCCCGCACCGGACCGGCACTGTCAAGGGCACGCCACGCTTGTCTCGATTCGTCGGGCACGCGATAGTCGCGCGATGCGATTCCCCATCGGGCTGTTCCTCTGCCTGCTCTCGGGCACCGTGGCGCAGGCCGCACCGCCGCCGGAGTTCCCGCCCTTCACCGCCGGCCGCAGTGTCGTTCAGTTCAAGGAATCCGCGCCGCACTCGCACCCGCTCGAAGTGAAGCTGCGCTTCAGCGCGAGTGAAACCCCGCCGGCTTACGACGTGGCGAAGGAGAAGTTCACCCAACTCATTCCGCAAACGTACCGGCACGAGGAAGGCTGGGGACTGTTCGTCTGGATCAACGCCGGTGACGCGCCGGACATCCCCGCCGCTTGGGAACCGGCTTTGGCGAAGCACAAGCTCCTCTTCGTCGGCGCGCACAAATCCGGCAACCCGCGCAACATCTTCGATCGCTTCCGGCTCGCGCTCGACGCGCAGCACCATCTGCGCGCGCGCTTCCGCATCGAACCGCGGCGCGTGTACGTCGCCGGTTTTTCCGGAGGCGGACGCGTGGCGAGCATGGTCGCCGTGGCGTACGCAGATGTCTTCGCCGGGGCCGCCCCGTTCATGGGCGTGAACTTTTATCAGGATGTGAAGGCCGAGGACGGCAAGACCTACGCTCTGAATTATCTGCCAGACGATGAGATTCTCGGCATCGCTAGGAAGCAGGGTCATTACGCGCTCGTGACCGGTGAGAAGGATTTCAACCGCGCCAACACGAAGGCTGTCCATGCTGCATTCACGCGCGAACGGTTCGCTCACGCCCATTACATCGAGGTGCCAAAGCTCGGCCACGCGTTGCCCGCCGCCGAGTGGCTCGAGCGTGCGCTGCGCGCCCTCGACGGCAAGCCGGAGCATTGAGGCGCAGTGCGGTGGTTGAATCCTGATCCGGCTTCCGTTACAACTTCCACATGGGTGCGCAATGGAAACAGGCTCTGCGTGAAGTCAACGCGCAGAAAAAGGGCAAAATCACCGGCAAGCTCGTCCGCGAAATCATGGTCGCCGCCAAGCTCGGCGGGCCGGATCCCGCGCTGAACGCCCGCCTCTACGCCGCGCTCGAAAGCGCTCGCAAAGCCTCCGTCACGCGCGAGACCATTGATCGCGCGATCAAGAAAGGCTCCGGCCAGCTCGACGAAAAAATCACCTTCGAGAACGTCGTTTACGAAGGCTTCGCCCCGCATCGCGTGCCGGTAGTCGTCGAATGCCTCACCGACAACCGCAACCGCACCGCGCCCGAGATTCGCGTCCTCTTCAAGAACGGCCAACTCGGCCAACCCGGCAGCACGGCGTTCCTCTTCGAACATCTCGGCGTGGTCGAGGCCAGCCATCCCGACATGGCGCGTGACGCCGAGACCGACGCCATCGAGTCCGGCGCGGACAACGTGACGCAGTTCACCGGCGAGGATGTGCCCGAGGGACATCAGGGCGCCACTTTCACTTGCGCCATCACCGCGCTCGACGCCGCTTCGAAAGGTCTCGTGAAAGCGGGCTGGAAAACCATCGCCAGCGAGATGCGTTACATCGCAAAGAATCCCGCCGATTTACCCGAGGCGCAGCGCAAGGAGGTTCTGGATTTCCTCAATGCCCTCGACGACCACGACGATGTTCACCGCGTGTACGCGGGGCTGAAGTAGGCACCGCTCACTCCCTATGCGGGAAGTCGTGCGGGAGGTTCGAGAGCGGCGCGTGCTTGTTGGTCTCGGCGAAGTAATTCGACGACCATTCGTTGGCGAAGAGCACCACCGGCTTGTTCGCCGAGTCGTACGCGATCCGCGCGCCGGTCGGCAGAGAGAGCGCGTCCAGTTCCTCGGGCTTCATCTCCGGCGGCAGCCAGCGCACCACGCTCCACGGTGCCTGCTCGAGACGGGATTCCGCGCCGTACTCCATCTCCAACCGGTACTGCACCACCTCGAACTGCAACGGACCGACCGCCGCGAGCAGCGGCACCTTGGCGATTGAATCCTTCAAGTGCATCACCTGCACCACGCCCTCTTGCAGAAGTTGGTCAATCCCCTGGCGGAACTGTTTGAACTTCCCCGTGTTCGGATTGTGCAAGTGCGCGAAACACTCCGGCGTGAAACGCGGAATCTCGCGATACACAATCTCCGCGCTGGTCGTGAGCGTGTCGCCGATGCCGAACTCCGAGTGGCCCACGAGCCCGATGATGTCGCCGGCATACGCCTCGTCCACCGTCTCGCGTTCCTGCCCGAAAAGTTTGTGCGAGCTGGAGAGGCGCACCTTCTTGCCCGTGCGCGAGTGCGTCACCGTCATGTCGCGCTCGAACTTGCCGGTGCAGACGCGCAGGAAAGCGATGCGATCCCGATGGCGCGGATCCATGTTCGCCTGGATTTTGAAGATGAAACCGCTGAACTCGGGATGTTCCGGGGAGAGGAACCGATCGGCAGATTGGCGCTGCTGCGGTTCCGCGCTGTGGCGGAGGAAACCGTCGAGCAGCAATTGCACGCCGAAGTTGTTCGAGGCGCTGCCGAAGAACACTGGCGTCACTTTGCCTGCCAGCACCGCGGCCTGGTCGAACTCCGCGCCGGCCATGTCGAGCATCTCCAACTCCTCGCTCACCTTGCTGAAAGTCGCATCGTCCACACGCTCGCGCACGAACGGATCGTCGAACCCGCCGATGGCCACCGGCGCACGGAACATTCCGCCCACCGTCCGCTCGAAGAGATGCACCTGCCGCTCGCGACGATCGTACACGCCCTTGAAATCCACGCCGTTGCCGATGGGGAAATTCACTGGGAACGCGCCGATGCCCAGCACACGCTCCAGTTCATCCAGCAGATCGAGCGGCTCGCGCGACGCGCGGTCGCACTTGTTCATGAAGGTGAAGATGGGAATGGCGCGCTGGCGGCAAACCTCGAAGAGCTTGCGCGTCTGCGCCTCGATGCCTTTGCCGGCGTCGATTACCATCACCACCGAATCCACCGCCGTGAGCACGCGATACGTGTCCTCGGAGAAATCCTTGTGACCGGGCGTGTCGAGGAGATTGATGCGGTAGGCGCCGTAGTCGAACTGCAGCACCGTCGAGCTGATCGAGATGCCGCGCTTCTTCTCCAGCTCCATCCAGTCGCTCGTCGTCGCGCGCTGGTTTTTGCGCGCCGTGACGCTACCGGCGAGCTGCACCGCGCCGCCGTAGAGCAGCAGTTTCTCCGTCAGCGTCGTCTTGCCCGCGTCCGGATGCGAGATGATGGCGAACGTGCGGCGCCGGGCGATTTCACTGCGAATGTCCACAAGGATGGCGACTCTAGCAACGGCGCGTGATGGAACAAGAAAGAAGCGCGCGCAACAGGTGTCCCGTTGAAATAAAACTCGAAATCACGCGTCTAACAACCCAGATTGATTTGAGCATGTCGCACATCGAACGCACCGTCAGCGTCAGCTTTCGGCACCAGATTCACTTCACGCAGGGCGTCTTCGCCCCGGAGAATCCGGTGTTGCGCGATGTGCTGGTGAACGCCGAGGTGCGCGAGTCGCGCAAGACGCTGCTGGTGCTGGACGAAGCGCTCGCGCAGGCCCAACCCGACCTCGTGAGCCGCATCGAGTCCTACTTCGCCGCGCACGCAGACGCCCTCCGCCTCGTCGCCGCGCCGATGATCATCGAGGGCGGTGAGCGCGTAAAAAACTCCTATTTCCACGTCTCGGAAATCCAATCGCAGATCGAACGCCACCACATCGATCGCCACAGCTACGTCCTCTGCGTCGGCGGCGGCGCGTTGCTCGACATGGTTGGCCTCGCCGCAGCCACGGCGCACCGCGGAATGCGCCACGTGCGAATCCCGACCACCACGCTCAGTCAGAATGATTCCGGCGTGGGCGTGAAGAACGGCATCAACGCCTTCGGCAAAAAGAATTTCATCGGCACGTTCGCGCCCCCTTTCGCGGTCATCAATGATTTCCAGTTCCTCGCCACCCTCTCGCCCCGCGACAAGCGCGGCGGCTACGTGGAAGCGGTGAAGGTCGCCTGCATCCGTGACCGCGATTTTTTCGAAGTGATGGAACGCGACGCGGATGCGCTTGCCTCCTTTGAACCGGCGGCGATGCAGCACCTGATCTACCGCTGCGCCGAGCTGCACGCGAACCACATCGCCACCAACGGCGACCCCTTCGAGTTCGGCTCCGCGCGCCCACTCGACTTCGGCCACTGGGCCGCGCACAAGCTCGAACAACTTTCCGAATACCGCATCCGCCACGGCGAAGCGGTCGCCGTCGGCATGGCCATCGATGTCGTCTATGCGCGCCGCATCGGGATGCTGGACGCCACCAGTGCCGAGCGCGTCCTCGCACTTTTGGAGCGCCTCGGCTTCGAGTTGTGGGCCAGCGAACTGCTGCACGTGGATGACGCCGATGAATCGCTCGTCGTCATCAACGGCCTCGAGGAATTCCGCGAGCACCTCGGCGGTCAGCTCACCATCACGCTCATCAACGCCATCGGCAGTGGTATCGAAGTGAACGAAATGAACCTGCCCAAAGTGGTTGAATCCATTTACGAACTCGAGGAACGCCACCGCAAACGCGGCAAGAAGATCATCCCCGCACACGGCTGACGGCTTCCCGCCAGCGCCACGAATCATCGCTGTTCCATCCGTGTCCATCCGTCGCTAGACTTCGCCCGTGAACCGCACCGCCGTTCTCAATGTCGTCGGCCTCACCGAATCGCTACTCGGTGAGCACACGCCGCGCATCAACGCTTTCCGCGCCGCAGGCGCACTGGCACACATCGCCCCCGCTTTTCCCGCCGTCACCTGCACCGCGCAATCGAACTACCTCACCGGCAAAACGCCCGCGACTCACGGCATCGTCACCAACGGCTGGTACAATCGCGAGTTGGCTGAAGTCCAATTCTGGAAGCAATCCAACCACCTCGTCGCCGCGCCGAAAATCTGGGATGATCTGCGCGCCGCCGACCCCGCGTTCACCTGCGCGAAAATGTTTTGGTGGTACAACATGTATTCCAGCGCGGATTGGTCGGTGACACCGCGCCCGATGTATCCGGCCGACGGCCGCAAGTTCTTCGACGTTTACGCGTGGCCGTACGATGTCCGCGACGAGATGAAACGCGATCTCGGCGAGTTTCCGTTCCCCGGTTTCTGGGGGCCGGTCGCCGGTGTGGACTCGCCGCAGGGCAAGGCCGATTGCGCCACGCGCTGGATTGCCGAGTCGGCCAAGTGGATCGAGGAAAAGAAACGGCCGACGCTCAATCTCGTTTACCTGCCGCACCTCGATTACAACCTCCAGCGCATCGGCCCCAACGATCCGCGCATCGCCAAAGATCTGCGAGAGATTGATGCCATCGTTGGCGACCTCCTCGAGTTCTTCCAGCGGCGCGGCGTGCGCGCGCTGCTCCTCTCCGAGTACGGCATCACGCCGGTGGACAGGCCCATCCACCTCAATCGCCTCTTCCGCCAGCAGGGTTGGATCACGACGAAAGAGGAGCTCGGCCTCGAACTTCTCGATTACGGAAACTCCCGCGCCTTCGCGGTCGCCGACCATCAAGTCGCCCACATTTACGTCAACGACCGCGCTATCGAGAACAAGGTCCGCGCGCTCCTCGAGCAAACGCCCAGCGTCGCCCAAGTGATGGGTGCGGCGGAGAAGAAGACCGCCGGCATTGATCATTCGCGCGCCGGCGACCTCATCGCCATCGCCGCCGAGAACGCGTGGTTCACCTATTACTACTGGCTCGACGACGCGTGCGCGCCCGACTTCGCCCGCTGCGTGGACATCCACCGCAAGCCGGGCTACGACCCCGTGGAGCTGTTTCTCGATCCCGCAATCCCCGCGGTGAAACTCAAGATTCTCTGGCGCCTGCTCCAAAAGAAGCTCGGCTTCCGGATGTTGATGGACATGATCCCGCTCGACGCCACGCTCGTCAAAGGCTCCCACGGTTGCCGCCCAAAGAACCGTAGCGATTGGCCGATTGCCATCGCCTCTTCCTCCGTCCATCTGCCCGGAACTCAGTTGGACTCAACTGAAGTTTACGACATCATCAAACGTCTGGTACTTTCGTGATCAAGCAAATGAAATCGATCCTTTCCATCGCCCTCCTGCTCTCACTGAATCTTGCGACCGTGATCCGTGCGGAGGATTGGCCCGGCTGGCGCGGCGCGCGTGGCGATGGCTCCAGCTCGGAGAAGAACGTGCCGATCAAATGGAACGCAACGGAGAACATCACTTGGAAAGCCGAACTGCCGGGTCTCGGCCACGCCTCGCCGATCGTTTCGGGCGACCGCGTTTTCACTGTCAGCGCGATTCCCGAGACGGAAGCGCGCGCGTTGATCTGTCTCGATCGGAAGATCGGAAAAATCCTCTGGCAACAAACCGTTGTCACCTCGCCATTGGAAAAGAAACACAAGCTCAACAGCCAGGCCTCGAGCACGCCGGCGACGGATGGCAAACTGATTTACGTCACCTTCCTAGACGTGCAGGACATGGTCGTCGCGGCCTACGACTTCAGCGGCAAACAGCAATGGCTCGTGCGCCCCGGCCAGTTCAAGAGCGTCCACGGCTTCTGCAGTTCGCCCGTGCTGCACAATGACAAAGTGATCGTGAATGGCGATCACGACGGCGACTCGTACATCGTTGCGCTGGACAAGCTCACCGGCAAAACGCTCTGGAAAACACCGCGCGCGAACAAGACCCGCAGTTACTGCATCCCGATCATCCTGCAGCTCAGCGGCCGCACGCAGATGATTCTCTCCGGCGACAAATCAATCGCCAGTTACAATCCCGACACCGGCAAGCCGCACTGGTACATCAAAGGCCCGACCGAACAATTCGTCGCCTCGCTCGTGTACAATCCGAAGGCCGACCTGCTTTTCATGACCGGCGGATTTCCGCAGCACCATCTGCTCGGCTTGCGCCACAACGGCAAAGGCGACCTCGGCAACATCATGCACGTTCCAAAGGCGGAACTGCCGCAGGTCGCGTGGCACCACACCAAGGCCAGCATGGTTTCCTACGTTCCTTCACCTATCAGCGAGGGGGATTATTTCCTGATCGTCTCCGACAACGGCATGGCCAACTGCCTCGCGGCCGCCACTGGCGAACTGGCGTGGCAGGAAAAAATCGGCTCGCACCACGCCTCGCTCGTCTCCGCCAACGGCCTCGTTTATTTCGTGGCGGACAACGGCGTGACAACCGTGGTGAAACCAGGACCGAAGTTTGAAGTCGTGGCGAAGAACGAGCTGGGTGAAGGCTGCTTCGCTTCGCCGGCCATCAGCAACGGACAGATTTTCATCCGCGGCGACCGCTACCTGTACTGCATCGGCGGCGGAAAACAAACCGCTGCGAGCCGATAACGCGGGAGAAAATCAGCGGCGACGGCGGACGGACGGGCCGAAGTAGTAGCCGCCGCGCACGCGGACAGCTTTCACTTTGCGTTCGTGCGGCGAGAGCGCGCCGGGCTTTCCTTCGTCGAAAATGGCGGTGTACTTGTAATCGAATCCCTCGATCTTCTCGCGCAGGATTTTCTTGCCGATGTAGCGCTCGATGGCGAAGACGTGCGTGGCATCCTCGGCGATCATGATCGTGAGCGCATCGCCAGTCGCTTGAGCGCGACCCGTGCGGCCGATGCGATGCACGTAATCCTCGGGATGCTGCGGCACATCGTAGTTCACCACGTGGCTCACGTCGGCGATGTCGAGCCCGCGCGCGGCGATGTCGGTCGCCACCAGCACCTCGTATTTGCCCTCGCGAAAACCTTCCAACGCCTGCTCACGCTCGCGCTGAGTGCGATTCGAGTGCAGCACCGCCACAGCGTGATTGTGCTTCTTGAGCAGGTTCGCGATGCTGTCAGCGCCGTGCTTGGTGCGGCAAAAAACGATGACGGAATCGTAGTTCACGCGGTTCAGCAACTCGAGCATCAGGTCCGACTTTTGCGATTCCGCCACGGGATAAAGCGCGTGCTTGACCGTCTCCGCCGGTGATCGGCGCGCGCCGATCTCGATGGTCTGCGGCGTCCGCATCGCCCACTGGATCAGCGTCTCGATCTGCACGGGGACGGTGGCCGAGAAAAGCGAGGTGTGGCGAGCGCGCGGGCACTTCTCCACGATACGACGCACGTCGGGCAGGAAACCCATGTCGAGCATCCGGTCAGCCTCGTCGAGCACGACGTATTGAATCTGGTTCAGACGACAAGTGCCCTGCTCGATGTGATCGAGCAACCGTCCCGGCGTGGCGACGAGAACATCCACGCCCTCCTTGAGCGCGTCCGTCTGCCGGCCATAACCGACACCACCGTACACGACGGCAACCCGCAGGTTCGTGAAACGGGCGAAGTCGCGGAAGGCCGTCTCCACCTGCGCGGCCAGTTCGCGCGTCGGCTCGAGGATGAGCACGCGCGGCGCAGGTTGGTGTTCGCCGAGTTTGGAAAGAATCGGCAAGCCGAACGCGGCGGTCTTGCCCGTGCCCGTCTGCGCGCTGCCGATCACGTCCGTCCCTTCGAGAATAAGGGGAATCGCACGGAGCTGGATGGGCGTCGGATCCACATAACCCATCGCCTTCACGCCATCGACAATCGGTTGAGACAAGCCAAGTTTACTAAACGGCATGACTCAACTTAACCTCAACTCGCTGTACAACGGAAGTGTTAATGCACGGAAAACCTTGCCGTGACCGGACTGGCGTGAAAGATTCGGGCGCAACACGGAGCGTAGCTCAGCCCGGTAGAGTACTTGCTTTGGGAGCAAGGTGTCGCAGGTTCAAATCCTGTCGCTCCGACCATTTTATGATCCACGTCGGAATCGGTTACGATGTCCACCCACTGATTGCCGGGCGCAAGCTCGTCCTCGGTGGCGTCGAAATCCCACACACCAAGGGACTCGACGGCCATTCAGATGCCGACGCGTTGATGCACGCCATCTGCGACGCCGTGCTTGGCACGATCGGCGCAGGCGACATCGGCCAATTCTTCCCCAACACCGATCCGCGCTGGAAAGGCGCGCCGAGCCGCATCTTCCTCGAAGAAGCCGCGCGGCAGGTGAAAGCCCGCGGCGGCCGCATCGTGAACATCGACGGCACGCTCATCGCTCAAGCGCCGAAAGTTCTACCGCACGCCGACGCGATGAAGATCAATATCGCCACCGCGCTCGGCATCCCACCCAGCAAGGTCGGCATCAAAGCCACGACCAACGAGCACCTCGGCTTCGTCGGACGTGAAGAAGGCATCGCCGCGATGGCCGTCGCCAGCGTGGATTTACCGGAGTGATATGGGCGCGAAAGCAGAAATCGGCTGGACACGACGCACCGCGGAAGGCGCGAAGTTCGACGTATACGCGCAGCACGTCGGTAAACAATGGATTTTCTACAGGCGCGAAAAACGCAACGAACCGTGGCAGCTCATCACAGATCCGCCGATTGAAGATTGGCTGGAACTGCTCGATTCCGTTCAGCGCCGGGCTGCGCGCCGCCTCCACCGTCCCGAGGAAGAGGATCGCATCAAGAAGTCCATCCGCGACCGTTTTCCCGAGGTAAAAGTATGACATGAAAAATACCCCGCTGATCCTCATCACCCCCAGCACGCAGCAACGAGGTGTTGAATTCAGCGATGCCTCACTCAGTCTTTCCAACCGTTACGCCCGCGCCATCACCACCGCCGGCGGCTTACCGTGGGTTTTGCCCGTCACCGAAATCGCGCCGCTCGTGGCCGAGGCCGTGCGCCGCAGCGATGGCGTGATGCTCACCGGCGGCGACGACGTCGAACCGGATCTCTACGACAAAGCGATGCCCGCGAGTCTGCGCAAGAAGGTGCTTGGCATCGATCGCCACCGCGATTTCTTTGAGTTGATGCTGGTCAATGAAGCGCTGCGCCAGCACAAGCCGCTGCTCGCCATCTGCCGTGGACATCAGGTGCTGAATGTCGCTCTCGGCGGCACGCTCATCGCCGATATCCCCACGCAGGTGCCCGGTGCTCTCGACCACCGACGCAGCGACGCAAAGGATAAACTCGTTCACGACGTGGCCGTCGTCCCCGGTTCGTTGCTCGCGCTCATCACCGGAAAGAAACGGCTCGGCACGAACACCTCACACCATCAAGCCGCCGGAAAAGTGGCGCCGTCACTCCGCATCACCGCCACGAGCAACGACGGCATCATCGAAGCGTTGGAACCGGACGAGCCGGGGTTCTCACCTTTTCTGCTCGGCGTGCAGTTCCATCCCGAACGGCTCTGCGACAAGCACAAGGAGCACGAGCAGATTTTCCGGAGCTTCGTCACCGCCAGTCGGCCGCGGCACGGGAAGAAGTGAAGTTCAGCCAACCGCGAGAATCTGCCGGCGCAGCTTGCCGTTATTGGCGATGATTTCGTAGCTGTACTCACCCGGCAGAGCACGACGCCAGAACTCGCCGCCGGCGCATTCGACAATCAAGCCGCCGGCCGCGATGTCCCACAGGCGCACGCCGCGCTCGCGATAAGCATCCATCCGGCCATTGGCCACCCACACCATCGAGAGCGCCGCCGCACCGAGAATGCGGATCTTGCGGACACGATGGACGAGCCGGTTCAACACCGGCAACGTCGCCGCGAGCGTCTCCCGATATTTGGCGAAGCCCATCGCGATGATCGCCTCGTTCAACTTCTTCCGTTCACTCACGCGAATCGGCTGGCCATTCAACCGCGCCGACTGACCGCGCACCGCCGTCCACAACTCGTCGAGGAACGGATCGTACACCACGCCAACCATCGTCTCGTAGCCGTCGGAAAAGGCGCCCCCCGCTTTCACCTGCGCACGGTTCATCTTCTTTGCTTTGAGTTGCAGCGCGACACAAACACACGCGTGCGGGATGCCGTAAGCGAAATTCACCGTGCCATCGATTGGGTCCACCACCCAGCGCGCGGCTGAATTTGGATCCCCCAGTACGCCTTCCTCGCCCAAGATGGCGATGGCGGGAAACTGGCGGCGGAGCGTTCGCTCAATCAACTTTTGGCAGCGCACATCGAGCTCGAGCTTGATGTCGTGCTGCGTGGCCTCGTTGATTTTCTTCACTGCACGGGCGTTGCGGCGCATCAAACCGCCCGCTGCACGAGCAGCTTGCACGGCGACAGCGAGAGCGCGGGGAAGTTCAATTCGCTTCATGCGCTTCTTTGCAACAGGCGTCCGCAGATTTAATCCAACCGCGCGCGCGATAATACCACCAGCCGATGATCTCGTGGCAGTAGGCGTGGAAACCCGCCAGGTTCCCCGGTTGAGGCACGATGGGCCATGCGCTAAGAGATCGGTTCTCTCCAGTTGGATAGGCACTGAAATCACAGGCGACGGGAATCACGGAGACTCCGGCGGAACGAAAGACCGCTTCCGAACGACGCATGTGCGACGCCGAAGTCACGAGCAACACCTGTTTCCAGTCGCGTTCCTTCATCAAGTTCGACAGTGCCACGGCTTCATCCCGAGTGTTGGTGCAAACTGGCAGGCGAAGAATGGGACCGTTCACGAGGTTCCAGCGCTGGAGCCAAGGCTCGATTTCATCGGCCTCGGTTCGCACACGCCCTTCAACGATGTTCGATCCGCCACCCATCACTAGGTGCCGCGCCTTGCCGCGCCGTACCAATTCCACACCCGCCATGATTCGGTCACCTGCGGCGCCCAAATCGAAACCTGCCGGCTCATGTTGACCATTGCTTACATACCCCCCCAACACGAGCACGGCATCGGCCTCGGGCAAAGCGTCCAGATTTTGAGCCGTGTACGGGCATTCCAGTGTTCGCAAAAGCAATTTCGGCAGCGGCGTGCCGCCGGCGATGGAGAAAAGTGCGGCCACACCGAACGTGGCCCACGCCCAGCGTCGCAGCCGCGCGCGCCATTGCAACACGCCCAATCCGAGGAGAAGCAACCAGATGAGTCCCGCCGGTTGCAGCAACTGAT
>SIAT01000037.1 GCA_009691645.1 Pedosphaera sp.
GTAGAGCCGCGTGAATTCGAGTCGCATGCCGCGTTCGTGAAGTTCGGCCTGCAATCGCGCTTTCAGAAAATCCGGCAGACCGACGCGGTTCAGATAGATCAACGTGCCGGCGAACAGTGCGAGCGCGAGCCAGAGCGTCCAGCGAGCCCAACGCCATGCGCGGCGGCTGCCGCGCCAGAGCCGTTGCCAGCGGCTGGGAAGTTGTTCATTCGCATTCACGGCGCAGAAGAGAGATGGGGCACGATAAACTGATCGTAGAGCGGCTGCGGAAATTCGAAGACGACCGGCTCGCGCTCGGCGGGATCGGCGGCGGTGGCATACACGTGTCGCGCGAACGAGCGGCGACCAAAACGTAGCGTGAGCGTCCGCGTCTGATTGGCTTGAACCATCTCCAGTGTGAGCGCGTGGCTGTTGGTGGTGATGCCGTGCTGCGCCAAAACCGCCGCGCCGCGTGCAGTCCAATCCACGGCGCGGAACGAACCGATCCGGTGGAGCGCCTCTTCGAGAACGGCCGCGGCCACGTCATTCAACGGGCCGTCCGGGCCGGCCCATTTCTGCGTGGCGTTCCGCGCGAGTTTCTTTGCCTGTCCGTTCTGCGAGATGATGACGCTGGCGATGTTCGTGGCGGCGAAGTCCCACAGATGCCGGTCGCGCAACTGCCACGCGCCCTGCGGCAGGCGGTTCAGCGAGCCGCGCGGCACGATGTACACCGCGCCCTCGTCATGTCGCCGCGTGAAAACGCGGTCCACCGGCCCGCTGCCGAAATCCACCTGCGCGAGCAGCGTGTTGGTGGCGACGGTGCCGTTGGTGATGCTTTGGAGCAGAGAGAAACGGGCCGCCGGCGGGGCGAGGCCGTAGGTGGAAAAGTCGGTCACGACTTCTTTGGCAAGCTCCGCGGCCTCCAATCGGTTGAGTCCGCGGAACAGTTCGGCAACAAGTTCGGGATCGGTGGCAGCAGCAGTCGGCTCGGTGAGGAGCCAGGTGGAATTGATCTGTCGCTGGAGTGTGAAGTTTTCCGCGCCGCGAAATTCGAGGCGGTCGGCGCGGTTGGTGGCCGCGGCATCCACGAGCCGGTGATCGCAGAAATCCCAAACCGGCTGGCGAAGGAGATCCAGCCATTGCCGCGGGACGACGACGACATTTGTATGTGCGAGGCGGCGCGCGAAAATGTGCGAGGCGGCATTGGTCGGGCTTTTGCCGAACTGCACGGCGAGTACGGTGTTGCTTCCGTGGGCGAGCAGCAGCTCGGTTTCGGGCGCGGCGAGACCGAACGGCTCGAGGTCCGACTTCGGATTGTCGGTGACGAAGTTGGCGACCGGCCATTGCTGGAGCTGCTGGATCAGGAGATTGAGGCGATCGCTGTCCGCGCGCTTGGCCGGCGGCGGCGAGGTGATGCGCCAGAGCTGATTGGTCGAATCGCGCATCGCCTCGAAGAGACGTGGGCCGGAACGGACGGCGATGCGATTGATCGCGCGTGTGCCGAGAGCGATGAGTCGCGCGTCGCGCCAATCATCCGGACTGCGCGGCAAAAGTTCGAGCAACCGGTCGTTCACGACGTGCAAGCCGGCTTGGCCGGAAATCTGGATATAAAGGCGGTTGCCGCCGTGTGCGGGCGCGCCGAGTCGCAGTTCGAAGGATTGGCCATTTTGCTCCACGCGCAACACGGCGCGGGGCGGTTGCAGGCCGAAGGCGGCGAGTTGATCGCCCACCTCGGCGGCTGGAATGAAACGGGTGGAATCGATGCGCGCACAATGTTGCAACAACGCGTCGATTACGGCGGCTTGTGCGGGATAAACAATCGGCGCCGTCAGTTGCCAAGTGCCCTCGCCACGCACGGCGCGCAGGCGGTTGGTGCCAGCCGTCAACTCCACCGCCGTGACAGCGCCGGGTTGAAGATCCGCGAACAACGCGACGACAGGCGTCGGCCCCGGGCGATGAGTCGGCCAATCGAACAGTAGCACCCACGCTACGAGCAGCGTGACGGCGATCCACAGCCAGAGGGTTTGCTTGGAATTCTTCACGCAGTTTCAGCTCAGCGTTGTCGGCGGATCCAGATCAGCAGGCCAAAGGTCAGACACGCGCCCGGAATGATGGCGACCAGAATCCAGAACAGCCGGCGCATCTTGGCGGCGGTGATGGTGAAGGTGTGCTCGCGCACGGGGCGCGGCCCGATGCCGCCGAGAAATTGCGGGCGGTCGAGCAGCCAGTTGGCGGCGTGCCACGCAAACTCGCGGTTCGCGGCGGCTTCGAGCATTTGATTATCGAGGAAGTAGGAATCGCCGGTAACGATCATCCGCGTGGCACCGGCGTCGGCTACGCCGGCGATGCCGCCCTTCTCGACGGCGACCAGCAGCGGGATCATGCCCTGCCGTTCGCGCAGGGCGGAGGGTTGCGAGCCGTTGCGCGCGCGACGGACCGCGAGGCCAGCCTCACTGGTGACGGCCAACTCGGTGACTTTCGCCGCATCAGCGTTCTGCTGGTGGCCCACGCGGCGGCCGATCGAACGCGGCAGGACAAGCTGCAACGGCAGGCGCGCCGAACTGAGCGACCCGACGACGGGGTGCGGATCGAATTGATTCACCAACACGGAACCGGAAGCGGGCGGGGAATTCCGTTCGTCGATCACCGTGTTGTCCCCGACATCCACGCCCCAACGCGCGAGCATGGGTTCGAGCCCGCTGCGCGAAGTGTAGTTCAGCAGCAACAACAGGCGTCCGCCGCTTTGGAGATATTTCTCGAGCTTCTCCTGCTCCGCGATATCGAGCGGCACCTGCGGACCGGCGGCGATGAGCAAGCGGCAGTCGGCGGGAAATGCGTTCGTGCCGGCGAGGCTGAGCGGCGCGAGGCGCACACCGTTGTCGAGCAACAGCGCGGCGAACTTGCCGTAGCCGATGTCGTGGCTGGAATTGCCGTGATCATGTTCGCCGTGGCCGGTGAGGAAATAAGCCTGCGGCGTGGAAGTATCCGCCACAGTAGCGAGCGCTCCGGTGAAAAGGCGTTCACCGTGGAAACCGGTGCGGCGGATATCGCGGCCTTGGCCGACGACAAACGAAGTGAGATCGTACTGGGAGAGATCGCTCTGCGTGATGACTTTGGTTTTTCCATTGGCGTCGAAGATGACGAGGTCGCGCGCTTGCGGTGTGAGGCGGTAGCGGGCCTTAATCAACTCAGCCTTGGCCGGTTCGACGACGTAGTTGACCACCTCGATCTCGACGCGCGGATTGACAAGGCTGTACTCCTTCAACAGCGCCGTGACGGGCGTGTAGAGCGATTCGGAGCGGTCGTAGAAAACGACGACGCGCACCGTGTTCGTCAGCGACTGGAGCACCTGCCGAGTGAGCGGCGAGAGGGTGAAATCCGCGTTGGCCGTCCACGCGGCACGCACGTAGTGGCGGGAGGCGAGGTGGTTCGCGAGCAGGACGAGCGCCGCCGCCGCGAGGACGGCGAGCACAAAATTCAGAGCCTGCCCCCAGCGTCGGCCGGTGGAGAAACTTGCGGGCTGTTCGGTTTCGTCGCGCATCATTTCCAACGCCGGCTTTCCAGGACACGCAGCGTGAGGAAGAGGAAGAACGTCGTGAGGCTCAGATAAAAGAAGACGTGGCGCGTGTCCACGACGCCGCGGGAGAAATCGCGCATGTGCTCGAGCATCGAGAGGTGCGTCAGCAGTTGCGCCTGCCAGCCCGGTTCCGGCGGGCGGATCTGCGAAAGGTAACCGAGCAGGAACAGCCCCAACCCGATCGCGAAGGTCGTCATCGCCGCGACAATCTGACTGCGTGTGAGCGACGAAGCGAAGCAGCCGAGCGCCATGTAAAAGCCGCCCAGCAACGCGATGCCGAGGAACGTCGCCGCGACTGGGCCGGCGTCCACCGGCGCCATTCCTTCCGCGTAATGTTGCAGCAAGAACGGATAAGCCACCGCCGGCAACCATGCGATTACGAAGAACGCCAGCGCGCCGCAGAACTTCGCCAGCACCACTTGCGCCTCACTGATCGGCGTGGTCATCAGCGTCTCGAACGTCCCCGTGGCCCGCTCCAGCGCGTAGGTGCGCATCGTGATCATCGGCGTGACCAGCAGCAGCACCAGCCAGAAGAAGCCGGTGTCGAAGAATTTCTCCGTCACCGGCATGTCGAACGGCTTGCCGTTGAGCGCGTCGAGCAGCGTCCAGAAACTTTGCCCGAGCAACAACTGCACGCCGGCGATGACCGCGTAGCCGTTCAACGACACGAAGTGCGACGTCAATTCACGGCGCGTGAGAGTGAGGAACGCGCGCATCAAATCTCCTCCTCCCGATCACGGCTCGTCACGTGCACGAAGATGTCTTCAAGCGTGTGCCGGCTGCGCGTCAACTCGCGGAGCCGCCAGCCGCGTTCCTTCACCAAATCATAAATCTGCGGCCGCAGATCCAAGCCCGCCCGCGGCGTCAGCGCGCAGCGTTGGAATTCGCCTTCCGCCGCGCTCACATCGAACTGCTCCACCTCGGCCATCGCTTCCCAGCAGTGGCGCAGCTCGGCCGCCGGCGCGGCGATCTCGGCGATCACTTGCGTGCGGCCGGCCATCCGCTGCTGCAAATCGTCCGGCGTGTCGGCGGCGAGGATGCTCCCTTCGTGCAGGATGAGGATCCGGCTGCAGGTCACTTCGACCTCGGGCAGGATGTGCGAAGAAATCAGCACCGTGTGGCGACGGCCAAGATCTTTGATCAATTGGCGCACGGTGCGGATCTGATGCGGATCGAGTCCGATGGTCGGCTCGTCGAGAATGATCAACTCGGGCTCGTGCACCAGCGCGTCGGCGATGCCCACGCGTTGACGAAAGCCTTTCGAAAGATGTGCGATCAATTTGTGCGCCACTTCGTCGAGACCGAACTGGCCAAGAACCGTGTCCACGCGATCGCGGCAGTGCGCGCCGGAAAGCCCCTTGAGCCGCGCGCGAAACTTCAGATATTCGCGCACGCGCATGTCGTCATACAGCGGGTTGTTCTCCGGCATATAGCCGATCCGCCGCCGTACTTCCTCCGATTGCGTGAGCACATCGAAACCCGCCACGCGCGCCGTGCCCGACGTGGCCGCGAGATAACCGGAGAGGATCCGCATCGTCGTGCTTTTGCCCGCGCCGTTCGGACCGAGGAAGCCGACGATCTCGCCGCGACCGACGGTGAACGACAATCCCCCAATCGCGGTGCGGCCCGCGTAACGTTTGGTGAGGTTCTCGACCTCGATCATCGGCGTGTCGCTCATCGCGCCACCGCCTCCACGGCGCCACACCGCACGCCACGCCTGTGCAGGGCGCGCGTGAGTCGGAAACCTCGCGTGTGGTTGACGCGTGGGCCGACATGAACGATTGGTTTGGCGTTCTGGATTCCCATCTGTGAAAGCCGCCACGCTCGTCCCGCTCGAGAGCGAAAGCCGGTTGGCAGCGTTACCGAGAAAGGTTGCCGAACTGGGAGTCGGATTGCAACGACTTGTGAACGGTGATTCGAGAAATTTTTACATGGCGTGGCGCGCGCAACGTCCCGCCGTTCTGCACGATGCCGCCGCGCCTCCGGAACGATTGCTCCAAGCCATCTGGCGGCATCAGCGACTGCGACGTGATGGGCTTCGTGCGGCCGATGGACGCACGGTGCGCGTGCTGCACCCCGGCTTTTGGAATCGCGCGGCCGGACCCGATTTTCGCGAGGCCATCATTCAGCTTGCAGATGAACCGCCGCGCTCCGGCGACATCGAGGTGGATGTGGAGCCGGCCGGATGGCATGGCCACGGCCACGATCGGAATCCCGCGTTCAGCCGCGTCATCCTCCAGGTCGTCTGGCGCGGCGCGAGACAGAACGGCCTGCCGACACTGGCGTTGGCGGACGTGCTCGACGCGCCCCTCGAAGACCTCGCGCACTGGCTCGGCAGTGATGCCGAATCTCTTCCACCCGCGAACGTCACGGGTCATTGCAACGCGCCGTTGAAGGAACTTTCCGCCGAACAAATCGGAGCGTTGTTGCGCGAGGCCGCGATGGTTCGATTGCGCACAAAGGCCGAGTGGTTCAACACCGTGGCCCGCCAAATCGGCTGGGAACAGGCGCTCTGGATCGGTCTCTTCCGCGCGCTCGGCTACAAGCATAACACGTGGCCGATGCAGCGTGTCGCCGAGCTGTTGCTCGATCTCAACACGCCGTCGTTGCCGTTCCACCAATTCCAAGCCCGACTGCTCGGCGTGGCCGGGCTGTTGCCGGCGGAGTTGCCGCGGCGCAGCCGGCAAGCGGAGGATTACGTGCGTCAGTTGTGGGATGCGTGGTGGCGTGAACGGGATCGATTCGGCGAACACAGCTTGCCGCGCGGCATCTGGCGGCTGGGCGGATTGCGTCCGGCGAATCATCCCGCGCGCCGATTGGCTCTCGCCGCGCATTGGCTCGCCAATGGAAAGCTCGCGCGGAACTTGGAGTCGTGGTTTGCCGAAGCGGTTCCGGCCTCGGAGTTCGCCGAGTTACTCAGTCGCCTTCTGTGTCCAGTGACAGACGAATTCTGGTCGTGGCACTGGGGCTTCACTTCGCGCCGTTCGGAAAAACCGTTGCCGTTACTCGGCGCAGCGCGCGTGACCGATCTCGCTATGAACGCCGTGTTGCCGTGGTTTCATGCGCGCGCAGCAACCGGCGGCAACGAGAGCGCACAGCGGGAAACGGAACGGCGCTGGCTCGCGTGGCCGGCGGGCGAAGATAACGCGGTGCTGCGTCTCACGAGACAACGACTGTTCGCGAGAGAGCGCCGCTGGCGCACGGCAGGGGAACAGCAGGGGTTGCTACAAATCGCACGCGATTTCTGCGATCACTCCAACGCGCTCTGTGAGCACTGTCCGTTCCCCGACTTGGTGCGAAGCTGGATTGCGTCGGGCGCGGCGCAGGCGCATTGAAACGCGGTTGAGGCGCGTCAGGATTTCGTGTCGGTTTTCTGCAGTGCGGTGCGGATGTCCGTGAGGCAATCCACGAGGAAGGCGAGGAAGAAACCGCCGAGCATCAGCCCGCCGCCGATGAGCGCCATGTTCCGGCCTTTTGGGGAAGGTTCAGGGCTGCACGCCATCACGATCAGTCCCGTCAGCAAGACGAACAGGCTCAACCCGCCGACCAGTCGCAGCGTGACCGCCCAGCCGGAACTCTTTGATCCCATCGCCTGTTGTGCCAGCGGCGTCACGGGGTCGATGGCCAGCCAACTCAACCCGCCGACCACATACACGGCGGCGAAAAGGTAGAAGACGGCGTTCCACGAAGTGGAAGTGGCGTCGGGCAGATTGGTGAGGCTCAAGACGATCGGCACCACGAAGCCGGGCATCGCGCCGCCGAGGTTACCCATCATGTTCATGCTGCCGGAGAGCGAGCCGGTGTGTTTGCCGCCGACTTCCATGCACGCGCCCCACGCGCCGGGCATCGCGAGGTCGTTGCAGAAGCTCGCCATGCCGACCGCCAGCATCGAAAGAATCGGGATCCACGAACCCGCCGTGGCGGCGGACGCGGAGCCGCGCAGGTAAACCGAGGCGAGCAACATCACCGCCGCACCGCACAGGCCGGCGCAGCCGAGGAACCGTCGTGTCGTGGCCGAGTTGCCGAAGTAACGTTCCAACGGAGTCGCCACGACTCCCGCAAAGATTGATCCAATGCCGCCGAAGAACAACGGCACGCAGCCGAGGAGCGCGCGCTGGATGTCGGTGAAGTGCGGGAAGGTCTCCTTGATGAAGGTCGGCATCCACGTGATGTAGAAATACCACGCGAACGACATGCAGAAGTATTGCAACCAAAGCATCCAGACACTGCGGCTCGCGAGCAGCTTGGCCCACGGCACCGAGTGATCGCCGCCCGTGGCATGGGAGTGATCGCCGATGATGGCGAGTTCACCCGCGTTCACGTCCGGATGGTTCTTGGGAAGATCGCGGAACCAATTATAGAAGAACACCGCCCACACGACACCCAGCGCGCCGAAGGTCAGGAAAACCCACTTGTAGTGCAGCCCGAGTCCCGCTTTGCCATCGCCGCCCGAGGCCAGCATCCAGCCGACGAGCAGCGGCGTGAATGCGCCGCCCCAGCGCGCGCTGAGCCACATCACGCCCTGCGCCTTGACTCGCTCAAAGGCCGGAAACCAAAGCGTGAACGCCTTCGTCACATTCGGGAAACAACCGGCCTCGCCGATGCCGAAGAGGAACCGGAAGACCACGAGCGAGCCGAGGTTCCACGCCCAGCCCGTCGCCACGGTGAAGACCGACCACATCGCGACCACACGCATCAGCACCTTGCGCGGGCCGATCTTGTCGCCGAGCCAGCCGCCGGGAATTTCGAACAACGCGTAAGCGAGGCTGAACGCGGTGAAGGCCCAGCCCATCTGCTCCTTCGTCAGTCCGAGATCTTTCTGCATCTGCGGCGCGGCTTGCGAGATGCACACGCGGTCCACGTAAGTGATCACCGCGAGCGTGATGGCGAAGAAGAGGACGATGTTGCGGGCGCGGGACGGCGCGGCGGCGGGCGGTTGCGAACTCATACGGGTTGCGTTGACGCGCGGAGAGTAACCGCGCGGCGGCGCGGCGCGCAAGCGACGTTTCGCGTATCGCGTATCGTTTCTGCGTTGCACGCAAAAGCTTGAACGCCCGCACCGCTTCTGGCGCACTAACGCGCCAATGACACCGCTCCTCGCCGAAGCCGCCGTGAGCCACTGGCCGCTGGCCGTGTTCGTCCTCACGCTCGCCACGGTCATCCTACTCATCAGCCGTCTGCGCGTGCACGCGTTCCTCGCGCTGATCATCGCCGCAGTGCTGGCCGGCGTGCTCGCGGGTGAACCGTTGCCGGGCGAAATCGGCACGACGAAGGATCCGAAGAAAGAACGCGGCCATTGGGCCGCCGCGGTGGAGTTGACGGTGGAGGGCTTCGGCAAGACGGCCGGCAAAATCGGTGTCGTCATCGCGTTGGCAGCTATCATCGGCGTCTGCCTCGTGGAAAGCGGCGCGGCCGACAAAGTGGTGCGGCGCTTCCTCTCGCTCTTCGGCGAACGCCGCGCAGGCGATGCCATCTTCGCGGGCGGTTATTTCCTCTCCATCCCGATTTTCTTCGAGACCTACTTCATGCTGCTACTGCCGTTGGCGCAAGCGTTGCGATTGCGCACGGGCCGCGACTACATGCTCTACGTGCTGGCCATCTGCTGCGGCGGCACGGTGACGCACTCGCTCGTCGCGCCGCATCCGGGACCGCTCGCGGCGGCGGAAAATCTTCACCTCGATGTGGGGTTGACCATTCTCGCCGGCATCTTGGCCGGAATCATCCCCGCACTGGTGACGTGGTTTGTCGCACGTCGCATCGCGCGGAAATTGGATGCGCCGATGCGTGAGACCGCCGGAGCCTCGCGCGCTGAACTCGAGGCCATCGTGGCGCGGCCGGAGAATGAATTGCCGCCGCTCGCTTGGGCGGTCGCGCCGGTGCTCGCGCCGCTGGTGTTGATCGGTTCGGTGACGGTGCTGAAGATGATCGGCGGACGCGCTGCGTTCCCGACGTTGTTTCCCGTGCTGGAATTTCTTGGCGACCGCAACATGGCGCTGCTCGTCGGCGTGGTGATCGCGCTGATGCTCGTGGCGCGGCAGCGGCAATTGAGCCTCACGCAACTCGGCGAGCTGGCCGGCAAACCGCTGCACCTCGCAGGGATGATCATCCTCATCGCGAGCGCGGGCGGCGCGTTCGGCGCGATGATCCAGCACGCGGGCGTGGGCAAGTACGTGCAAACCCTCGCGAGCAGGACCGGCACGGAACTGATCCTCGTCGCGTGGGCCGTCACCGCGTTGATCCGCGTCGCGCAAGGCTCGGCGACCGTCGCGATGATCACCGGCTCGTCCATCGTGTGGGTCTTGATCGACCCCGCGTCGCTGGGACACGTCGAGTTATCGTACCACTCGATCTACCTCTTCCTCGCCGTCGGGTTCGGCTCGAAGATGTTCTCGTGGATGAACGACGCCGGTTTCTGGACGGTGAGCAAGGTGAGCGGTTTCACCCAAGCGGAGACGCTGAAAAGCTGGTCGGTGCTCGTCTCGGTCGCGAGCGTGACCGGCCTCGTGCAATGCCTGCTGCTCTCTCGCCTGTTGCCGTTCAAGTGAACAGCGCGAGACGATCGCAGCCCGGCTCACTTCTTCAACGTCTCTTCCAGTGAGCGGATCTGCAGCTTCAGGTCGCTTTCGAAATGAAGGCTCGAGCCGGGCGCGGCGTTCGGCTTCTTCGGATCGGCCCGGGTCGGCAAATCGGTCGGGTACTCGATCGTGTATTCGATACGATGTTCCTTCGACTGCTTCGGCCCCAGCGCCGCGTTCCAGCGCAGCAGCCCTTTCGTGTCGGCCTTCACTTCCGGAGTCGTCTTCACACTGGAGATGCGGATCTCTTCCACCTCGGAGACGGGGACGCGGTCGGTGAGTTGCACGGTGGCGGGCTTGTCCGCGAGGTTTTCGACGGTGAGAACGTAGGCGACTTTCATCCGCGTGCGCGTGCCGCTGCGGTAAAGCTCGCTGCGTTTCGGATCCACGACGCGGGAGAGTTTGATTTGGTCGGCGACGCCGAGGAAGACATCGAACGACTCGCCGGACGCGACGAAATCGACCTCGGTGAGGCCGAGGAACGCGCCGTCGATGTAGAGCGCGACCTTGCCGGGCAGGAGCGGCTGCTTGCCAGTGTGAGTGATATCCGCTGTGTGCGTGGCGTTGAGCGAGAGTTCGGGCGCGGCGACGATGTTACGCTTGGCGGCCAGTTCGACCGCGCCGATGGGCGTGCGCACAGGACTGCCATCGGCTCGGATGGTTTGCACACCGACGGCAGCAAAATGAGCCGAGGTGCCACGCTGTTGGAGCAACTCAAAGGCGCGGCCCGTGATGGCGCTGTTGCTGAGCATCAATTTCTGATTGTCGGAGTACAACACCTGCAGTGGTGTGCTGGGGTTGGCCGCGTTGAAGAAGTATCCGTTCTGCTCAATCCAGTTGCGGTTTGCGTCCTTGAACGTATCGATTCGCTTCAGCGCACGCACCGCGGCGCGGCTGCCACCGAGCAGAAGCCCGTGCAGTTCGGGAATCTTCATCGTCTCCGTGGAACGCTGCGTGGAGAGCGCGAGCGCGACGCCGTTCCAATCTTCGCCAGTGCTCTGCGTGATGGTGGCGTAGGAAGTGAGCGCAAGATTGGTGGCGCCGTTGCTGGCGCGCAGCTCGTGCACCGGCTCCCACGTGGCGCCGGGCAGCATCGAGCTGAGCGTGAGCGTGCCGGTCGCGGCGGCGGCGGCTTGAACCGTCACGACCACCGTGCGCTGCTCGAGTTGCGAACGTTGACGCAAATCCTCCACGCGCCGCTGGCGCGCCTGCAGTTCCGGCTGCAACTCGCGCCGTTTCTTCTCCAACTCGCGCCGCGCGGCAGCGTTCTTGCGCAGCGATTCGGCGATGAACTCGACCGCCGCGCCGTACTCCTGCGGTTTCACTTCGCGCGCCGCGACATCCTTCGGAAACTTGTCGAGTGAGAACATCCGGATGGCATCCACATGTTTGGTTTGCGCGTCGAGCACACCTTTCTCGTCGTCGAGCGTGGCGATCTGATCGGCGAGATCGCGCACGGCGATTTCGGCTTTGATGAACTCCTCGTCTGTCGGCTTCGCGAGGAAAGTGCGGCGCACCTGCACGTCGAGAATTTTGCCCGCGCTGGCAGGACTGAGCGTCACGCGCACAGAACCTTCATCAATCCAACCCGGCAGCTTGACGAAAGCGTGTCGCGACGTGCCCGGCGCGAGCTGCGCGGGCGCTTGCCGCACCACCTGCGCGCGGTCGGCATAGACGGTGATCTCGGTGATGCGGGCCGCGAGCGGCTGGCCTTCGTCGCCGGGCGGCTCGGCGGCGAGCAGACGCAGCGCGACGGACAACGAAGCGAATGACAGCAGAAGTCGGGTGTTCATAGATTGCAAATTCTGTCGGAACAGGCCGCTGTTGGCAACAGCCGACGCGCACGCCTTTGTTTGAAAGGATCGCAGCCTCGTGTCGTCCGATGCCCATGATTAAATTCGCATTCTTCGTTGGCCTCACGATTTTTGCCGCCGGTTGCGTCGCTCCCAACAAGCAAGGCGCCAAGCTGCCTTCGGCCGAAGCGGTGCAGAAACTTTCGGCTGCAGCTCAAGTGGCCGGAGGGCAGCTCGAGTTGACGGCGGGCGCGCCGGTGTCACTGAATCTTTACGACGGCAACAATCCGCTCAAAGGCAAAGGCGGGTTGAACGTGCGCGTGACCGACGCGTGGCTGGCGCATGTGGTCGGCTTCACCACGCTCACCAATCTCGATCTCGCCAACTGCGACATCCGCGGGCCGGGCCTCGCGCACGTCAGTCAGCTCGGTGATCTCCGTCGCCTGAATCTCACGCTCACGCCGGTCACCGACGATTCCCTCGCCGCACTCGCTGGGTTGACGCGGTTGCAGGTTTTCTCGCTCGCTTCCACACACTGCACCGGTCGCGGGTTCCGCGCGCTCGGTGCGTTGCAGGATCTCCGCAACCTGAACTTCCACTACACGCCGGTGGACGACGACGGGCTGCGCGAAATCAGCCGGCTGACGCAGCTCGAGCGGATCGAGATCGTGCACACGCAATTCACCGATGCCGGCGCGGTGCACCTCGCCAAAATCACCGGACTGCGCCGTCTGCAACTCGGCAGCCGCAAGGCGACCGGCGCATCCATCGCTGCGGTGGCGAAACTGCCGGCGCTGCGCGAACTCGACCTGCACGACGGCCAGGCGTCGGCCGAAGGCGTGCGTCACGCGGCGGGCATTGCATCACTGCGCGTGCTGCGCGTTTACGGCGCGATCGGCGATGCGGGCGTCGCGCCATTGAGCCAGTTGGTGGGATTGGAAGAGTTGGTGGCGCCGAGTTGCGGTCTTACCGATGCCTCGGTGGAAACGCTCGTCGCATTGAAAAAACTGCTTCGGATTAATCTCTCCGGAAACAAAATCAGCGAGGCGGGT
>SIAT01000038.1 GCA_009691645.1 Pedosphaera sp.
TCCTCCACATTGTGCGTCACGCGGCAGCCCATCTGCTCGAAGACGCGCGGGACGAGCGTGGACGGTCCGCAGAGCGTCACCTTCGCGCCGAGTTTTGTCAGAGCCCAGATGTTCGAGCGTGCGACGCGGCTGTAAAGAATGTCGCCGAGAATGGTCACGTTCAGGCCGGCGATTTTTCCTTTGCGTTCGCGGACGGTGAACGTGTCAAGCAGCGCCTGCGTGGGATGTTCGTGCGCGCCGTCGCCCGCGTTGATGATGTTGGAGTTCACCACGCGGGAGAGAAAATGCGGCGCACCGCTGGCCGCGTGGCGGATGATGATGACGTCGGCGTTGAGAGCCTCGAGGTTGCGCGCAGTGTCCTTGAGCGTCTCGCCTTTCTTGAAAGAGGAGGCCTCGGCGGAGAAGTTGATGACGTCCGCCGAAAGGCGCATCGCGGCGAGCTCGAAGCTGATGCGCGTGCGCGTGCTCGGCTCGATGAAGAGGTTCACGACGGTCTTGCCGCGCAGTGCGGGGACTTTCTTGATGGCGCGTTCGCCGACGGCTTTGAAGGCTTTGGCGGTGTCGAGCAACGTGGTGAGCTCCGTGGCGGAGAGCGATTCGATGTCGAGCAGGTGTTTGCGGGTCCAGCTCATAGTTTCATGATGGTTACGGCGTCCTCGCCGCCTTCTTCGCTGAGTTGCACATCGATGCGTTCCTGCAACGAGGTGGGCGTATTCTTACCAACGAAAT
The DNA here is from genome assembly GCA_009691645.1 of Pedosphaera sp. Taxonomy (GTDB): domain Bacteria; phylum Verrucomicrobiota; class Verrucomicrobiia; order Limisphaerales; family SIAT01; genus SIAT01. Next base: position 730 of record SIAT01000038.1, read on the forward strand.
CGGCTTTGATGGGCAGCTCGCGGTGGCCGCGATCAATGAGCACGGCGAGTTGGATGCGCTTGGGACGGCCGAGATCGAGCAGGGCGTCGAGCGCGGCGCGCACGGTGCGGCCGGTGAAGAGCACGTCGTCTACGAGCACGACCGTTTTGCCGTTGAGGTCGAAGGGAATTTCTGTGGGATGCACGGCGGGCGGGATGCGGCCGGCGAGATCATCGCGGTGCATCGCCACATCGAGCGTGCCGACGGGGACGGGCTGGCCCCAGATGTTCGCGAGCGTCTGCGCGAGTCGCCGCGCGAGATGCACGCCGCCCTGCTGGATGCCGACCAGCGCGACGTCCGTGCCCGCCTCGTTGCGCTCGGCGATTTCGTGGGCGATGCGCACGAGCGCGCGTTGCAGGGCTGTGGTGTTGAGGAGCGAGACGGGTTTAGGCGGCATAAAAAAACCGGTCCTGCCCCAGCGGGCGGGTCCGGCAAACACGGGTTCGCGGCAGTTTCATCGTTCCTTGGCGACCTCGCAGGATCGCCTTAAAGGACGGGTGCGGAACGGGTCTTCAGGCTTGGTCGGCCTGACGTTTCTTGCGCCACTTGGAGCGGTGCCTCACAATCCAGTCCGTCAACGCATACTCGAAGCCGATGTCGCGGCCGACCTTCTCGGACTCGATCCACTTGTGCTTCAGAATCTCCTCGCGCTCGGCCTGAAACTCGCGATACAGGGTCGAGTTTTTCAGCAAATCACTGCCCGAAGTTTCTCGCGTTGTGCTGGCCATATCCGTCGCAACTTCCGTCAAGAGAGTAGCCTAGCATGAGGCAAGCCAATGGCAACTCCGTTTTTAAGATGAGCCAATGGCCTATTAGTTGGGGGCTCCCTCCGAGATGGCCCAAGATATGGGCGATATAATCTTTATCGGCAAACGGCCTGCCAAACTTAGAGAAGTTTCTCACGCAAGATGGCGGCAATTTTTGCGAAGCACTGTGCCGGGGCACCCTTTGCATTTGAAACCGTCACCGGCAATCCTTCGTCGCCGCCTTCGCGGATTTCGGTGAAAATCGGAATCTCGCCGAGGAAGGTGACGTTCTGCCGTGCCGCTTCCGCTGCGCCGCCGCCGTGGCCGAAGATCTCGATGCGTTCGCCGCCCGGCGCGGTGAAGTAGCTCATGTTCTCCACGATGCCGAGAATCGGCACGTTCACCTTGCGAAACATCGCGATGCCCTTGCGCACCACGCCGAGCGAGGCCTCCTGTGGCGTGGTCACGATCACACCGCCATCGAGCGGCACGGTCTGGCAGAGCGAGAGCTGTGCGTCGCCGGTGCCGGGCGGCAGATCTACCAGCAGCATGTCCAGTTCGCCCCACGCCACTTGGTTAACGAACTGCTGAATCGTCTTCATGATCATCGGCCCGCGCCAGATGACCGGCTGATCGCCGTCGAGCAGGAAGCCCATCGACATCAGTTTCACACCATGATTTTCAAGCGGCAGGAGTCGTTCGCCCTGCGGCGTGTCCGTCACGCCCGGCCGGCCGTGAACGCCCATCATCAGCGGGATGCTCGGGCCGTAGATGTCGCAGTCGAGCAGGCCGACGCGGACGCCGAGCTGCGCGAGTGCGCAGGCGAGATTCACCGAGCAGGTGCTTTTACCCACGCCACCCTTGCCGCTGGCTACGGCCACCACGCGGGTGATGCCGGGAATTTGGTGCTGTTGCGCAAAGGCCGAACGCGGCGCGGCACCGGCCGCCGCCTTCACATCCACATGCACGGTCGAGACGCCGGGCAAAGCGCGCAGCGCCCGCTCGCACTCGGCCTTGATCTGCGCGGCCATCTCCGCGTTCGGCGAGGTCAATTCGATGACCACGCTTACCCCGCCGTTGGCGGCGGCGGCATGCTTCACCAACCCGAACGACACGATGTCGCGCGAGTAACCGGGATATTTCACGCTCTTGAGCGCCTCGAGAATGCTAGCTTCGGTCAACATAAGTTTCGCCAAATGAAATCCGCCAAATCCGTGGCACGGCCCACACCGTGCAGGGGCGGACAATAAACCCTCGCACGACGCGACACAACTCTGCGTCGCGTGGCTTGCCTCGGCCCGCGCTGCTTGGCTACGCTGCAGGCGGATGCGTTTGCTCGATCGCTACCTGCTGCGTGAACTGCTCGTGCCGTTTGCCTATTGTCTGGCCGGGTTCCAGATTTTCTGGATCGCGTTCCAACTTTCCAACGACCTGGCGCTGTTCCAGGAACGTGGGATGTCCGCCGCCACCGTCGCGTGGTATTTCCTGCTGAAGACACCGGACCTGTTGCCCAAGGTGCTGCCGATGGCGCTGCTGTTGGCGTTGCTCTACGCGCTGACCAACCACGCGAGGCACAACGAACTGGTCGCCATGCGCGCCGCCGGCATCGGCCTCTGGCGCATCGGCACCGGTTATCTCGCCGTGGGCGCGGTGCTCAGCGCAGCCCTGTTTGTTTCGAACGAAGTGCTCAGTCCGATCGCCGACGAAGCGGCCGAACGGCTGCTGCTCCGGCAAACCGGGCGCGCGGCCTCGACCACTCCGGCCGCGAGCGAGTGGATTGCCAACGTGAATTTTCGCAACGAATCGTCCGATCATTGGTGGCGCGCCTCGGCCTTTCATTTGAAACGCGGCGAACTGCTCAGCCCCAGCGTGGAATATCCCGCCGGGGGCGGCACGACGAACTGGCTCGCGGCCGAACGCGCTGTGTGGACCAACGGCGCATGGCTGTTTCTCAACGTCCGCCTGCACATGCGCCGCCCGCCAGATCCGGACATTCCGGAGATTCACATGACGAACCGGCTCGTTGTCGCCGCGCTCACCGAGTCGCCGCGCCAGATCCAGACCGAGGTCAAGATCGGCACGATGACCGCCGCGCGCGCGGCCAAGCAGCTTCGTTTCAACCTGCGCGATCTCGTGGATTACCGCCGCTTCCATCCGCACTTGCCCGGGGACCGCCACGCGCTCGTGGCCACGCAATTCCACGGGCGGCTTGCGCAGCCGTGGACCTGTCTCGTGGTGGTGTTCATCGCGCTGCCGTTCGGCGCGCTCACCAGCCGGCGCAATGTCTTCGCCGGTGTGGCTGCGAGCGTCTTCGTGATGGTGGCGCACTATTTCCTCTCGCAACTCGGCCTCGCTTTCGGCACCGGCGTGGTGCTGCCCGAGGCGCTCACGCGCGCCACGCCGTGGCTGGCCTCGGTGCCGCCGGTGCTCGCGGCGTGGGGACCGAACGCGCTCTTCGCTGCGCTCGGCATTTGGACGACGAACAAACTGCGCTGATGATGAGCGAGAATCTGGCAGAACTGAAGGCACGCCACGCGCGGCTGGAGTTGCTGTATCAGGTCAGCCAGCGGCTGCATTCCACGCTCGAACCGCAAGCGGCGCTTTCGTTGCTCGTCGGCGAGGCCGTGCGGCTCGTCCGCGCCACGAGCGGCTCGGTGGTGACCATCAATCCCACGAACGGATTTCTTGAGATCGAAGCGGCGCACGGACTCTCGGCGGAAGAGGCGCGGCTCAAGCTGCGTGTCGGCGAGGGCATCACCGGCTGGGTCGCTCGCACGGGCAAGCCCGCCCTCGTCGGCGATGTCACGCGCGACCCGCGCTATGTCCCCGCGCGCGGCGATGTCCGGTCCGAGTTGGCCGTGCCGCTGCTGGATGAAGGCGCGGTGCGCGGCGTGTTGAACGTGGATTCCGACCGGCACGATGTCTTCACGCCCGCCGATCAGGAATTGCTCGAAGCGCTCGCGGGCCATGCCGTTCAGGTCATCCGCAACACCTGGCGGCACGAGCGGTTGCGTTATCGCGCGCAGCTTTTCGAATCGCTCGCCAGCGTGAGCCGCACCATCAATTCCACGCTGAATCTCGATGACGCGTTGCGGGTGGTCACGCGCGAGGTGGGTGCGCTGATGCACGCGAATATGGCTTCGATTCAGATGCTTGACGAGACGCGCGAATGGCTCGTGTTGCGCGCGAGCCACGGTGCGGGCGCGGCTTATCTGAACAAGCCGCCGCTTCTCGTGGCGGAGAGTCTTCTCGGCAGCGTCGTCCGTCGGCGCAAGCCGATGCAGGTCGAGAACGTGCAGGAATCGGGCCTTTACCAGCAGCCCACGTTGGCGCGCGAGGAGGGACTCGTCTCGCTGCTCGCCGTGCCGCTCCTTTTCAATAATCAAGCCACTGGCGTCCTCTCCGTGTACACCGGCCAGCCGCACATTTTTTCGAACGAAGAGGTCACCATCCTCTCGTCGCTCGCCGAGTTGTCAGCCATCGCCATCGAGAAAGCGCGGCTCTACGAACGCATCGTGGACCTCGAGGCCGAGCTGCGCCGGAACGAGAAATTGTCCGCGCTCGGTTTGCTTGCCGCGGAGGTCGCGCACGAGATCCGCAATCCGCTCACGGTGATGAAGCTGCTGTACCACTCGCTCGATCTGCAGTTCGCGGCCGGCGATCCGCGGACCAAAGACGCGCGGCTCATGGGCGAGAAGATGGATCATCTGAACAAGATCGTGGAGCGCATCCTCGCCTTCGCCCGCAACGCCGAGCCGCAGTTCGCCGCGGTGAACTTGAACCGGTTGATCGACGATCTTGCCCTGCTCACCCGCCACAAGCTCTCGCATCAAGGCGTCGATCTGGTGCGGAATCTCGACACGGCGTTGCCGAGCATCAAGGCCGATGCCACGCAACTCGAGCAGGCATTCCTCAACCTCACGCTCAACGCCGCCGAGGCCATGCCGCGCGGCGGTCGGCTCACGCTCATCACGCGCACATGGAAGCCCCGCGGCGCCACGGCACCCACGCATGTCGTCATCGAGTTCACCGACACCGGTGCGGGGATGACCGCCCAGCAGCAGCGGCGCGCGTTCACGTCGTTGCTCAGCACGACGAAGGCGAAAGGGACTGGCCTCGGCCTCGCCATCGTGGCCAAAATCGTCGAGGCCCACCGTGGTGAGGTGAAGGTGAAATCCAAACTCGGCAAAGGCACCACCATCAGCCTCACGCTACCGGTGTGATGGCGCGCGGATGAATCAGGTGTGGCGGAGCGCCTCGATGGGATCGAGATCGGCGGCGCGGCGCGCGGGATAAAGGCCGAAGACCACGCCGACAAGCGCGGAGATTCCGAAGGCGAGCACGACCGACCACCAAGTGATGATGGTCTTCATCCCGGCGATCTGTTCGACGAGCACCGGGGTGATGACGCCGACCGCCACGCCGATCAATCCACCACCCACCGAGAGCACGACAGTCTCGACGAGAAATTGAGTGGTGATGTCCTGCTTCTTCGCGCCGAGCGCGCGGCGGACGCCGATCTCGCGCGTCCGCTCGGTGACGGTGGCGAGCATGATGTTCATGATGCCGATGCCGCCGACGAGGAGCGAGATGGCGGCGATCGAGCCGAGCACGACGTTGAAGATGCGCTTGGTCCGTTCCGCCTGGCGCAACAACTCGAGCGGCACGACCAACTCGTAATCCTTCCGTTCGTGGAAGCGTTCGAGCACACGCTGGATGAGCGGCACAGCGGTTTCGACCGACTCGGGATTCTCGAATTGAAGCGTGAGTTGATGTAGTTCGACCTTCTCGGCCTCGAAACTGCCGGCGCCGCGGCGGAAGATGACTTCACCGAAACGGCCGCGCGCGGCCGAGAGCGGGATGTACACGTTGGCGTCGATGGTCTGTCCCTCGGTCGCGCCGGCTTGCGGCCGCTTCTGCTCCGTGCCGCGCTCGCGCACGATGCCGACGACGCGGAAATAGTTCGCGCCGATTTTCACCTCTTGCTCGAGCGGATTCTGTCCGGTGAAAAGACTCTCGGCCAAGCTGAGGGTGATGGCGCAAATGTTGTTTTGATACCGCTCGTCGGTCTCGGTGATGAACCGGCCGACGAGAAGATCCACGCCGTTGATTTCCGGATAAGACGGATGAGTGCCGATGATCTGGCACGGATGGCTGATGGTGCTGAAACGGACATCGTCACGCATGATGCGGAGCGGCAACACGCGGCGGACGCCGGGAATGGTCGTCTGCAACCGGGCGGCGTCGCGATAGGTGAGGCCGTACTCGGCCACAAAACTGCGGCGGTTCTGGCCGGCGGAATTGCTCTCCGCCGTGCGCTTCACGCTGCGGATGATGACGTTGCTGGAGCCGAGTTTCTTGATGGCCTCCTGCGCCTCGTGGCTCGCGCCCTCGCCGATGGCGAGCATGGCGATGACCGAGCAGACGCCGAAGATGATGCCGAGCATCGTCAGCGCGGAGCGCATCTTGTGCAGCAGGAGGCTTTTCACCCCGAGCTGCACGATGCGGACGAGCGCGATGGGGATGATCGGCTTCATCGTGCGGCGACGAGCGGCGTGGGGACGGCCACGGAGGTGCGGTTGAGTTCGTCGCGATCCACGAGGCCATCCTTCATCCGCACGACGCGGTGGGCGCGTGCGGCGATTTCCTCGCCGTGAGTGACGAGCACGATGGTCTTGCCGGCGGCATTGAGGCGGCAGAGGACGTCGAGAACCTCGCGGCCGGTCTGCGAGTCGAGGTTGCCGGTCGGTTCGTCGGCGAGAATCATCAGCGGGTCGTTGACGAGCGAGCGGGCGATGGCGACGCGTTGCTGCTGGCCGCCGGAGAGTTGCTTGGGCCGGTGATCGAGGCGCTGGCCGAGGCCGACCAACTCGGCGAGTTGCACGCATTGATCCCAGCACACATCGAGGTCGCGGCCCTGATAGAAGAGCGGGACGTGGATGTTCTCCACGACGGTGAGCTGGTCGATGAGATTGTAGGATTGGAAAATGAAACCGAGCCGTTGGCCGCGGATGACGGAGAGCGCGTCGTCGTCGAGCGTGGAGACGTCGTCGCCGCCGAGCCAGTAGCGGCCGGCGGTGGGGCGGTCGAGGCAGCCGAGGATGTTGAGCAGGGTGGATTTGCCGGAGCCGGAGGCGCCCATGATGGCGACGAAACTGCCGGCTTCAATCTCGAGATCCACGCCGTGCAGGGCGTGGACTTGGACCTCGCCGAGATCGTAGGTCTTTTGCAGTCCCTGCAGTTTGATGATGGACTGCGGCTTCATTCCGCGCCGCGGTCCGATTTCTTGCTCACGATGGGCACGAGCGACTTGTCGCCTTTGCCGGGAGACTTGGCGGGTTTCTCGGGTTTCTCGGGTCGGAATTTGATGGGCGGCCCTTTCTCGGTGGAGCTTTTGCTGGCAGTGACGCCGGGCGGAAGGGAATCGTATTTATCAGGCGGGAGAGTTTTGCCGTTGGCGTAGGGATGATTGGCGAGGGGATCTTTCGTGTCGTCTTTCACGATGGAATTATCGAGGTCGAGGCCATCGCCGTTGGAAAGGGGCGAGAGCATCACACGGTCGCCTTCTTTGATCCCCTTGCGGATTTCGATGATCTTGTCGTTGTGGTATCCGACCTCGACGGGCACGGGCGCGGGGGTGCCGTCGCGTGCGATGTAGCAGACCTGCCGGCCTTTGTGCGAGGTGACGCACTGGATGGGGACGGTGAGAACCTTGTGGAGATTGGTGATGACAATCTCGGCACGGGCGGAAACGCCGGGCTTGAAGTCGGCGAGCGCCTCGTCAATCAACACCTCGGCGGCGTACACCTTGAGGGTCGGGCTGTAGTAACGGCTGTTCGAATCGGGCAGCGGGGCGATTTTTTTGACGACGCCGTTGAACTGCTTGTCCGGCATCGAATCGATGGTGACGAAGGCCGGTTGGCCGGGCTTCACCTGCCGCACGTGCGACTCGTGGATCTTGATTTCGACCATCATCTTCGAGACGTCGGGAAGTTTGATGAGTGGTTGTTTCTGGCGGACGACCGCGCCTTCCTCAATGGGCTGGCCGAGCGAGCTGGAAACGGGGGCGAACACCACGAGGCCATCCTGCGGTGCGAAAATCTTGGCGAGCTGCAGTTGCAGTTTGGTCTCCTCGAGCTTGGTGGATTGCAGCTCGAGAGTGTTCTGGCGGGCTTTGAGATCGGCTTCGGCGGCGGAGAGGAATGACTTGGAACGCTGCTTGATGCGCAACAGGGCGAGCTTGGCCTGATCGGAGGCGGATTCAAGAAGCCGGATCTTTTTGGGATAATCGTATTTCTCGGAGAGACGCAACGCCTCCGAGCCTTTCTCAAGAAGGATATCCTGGCGCTTCAGCGCGAGCTGGTCGCCCTCCAGTTCGGAGCGGGTGGCGTAGCCTTTGGTGTGGAGCTTTGTGGTCCAGTCGAGCTTGTCCTTGGCGCGCTGCACTTCTTCCTTCGTGATGGTGATGTCGGCCTCGAGCGCGCGCTTGGCCTGCGGCCAGTCGCCGAGCTTGTACTTCTCGAGATCGGACAGGGAGAACTCCACGGCCAACTCGGCGTCCTTGTCATTGGCGTCGTTGAGCAGCTTTTGGATGTCGAGGTCTTCCTTGGCTTTGATGACTGCGAAACGGGCGTTCTCCACCACGACCTCCTGAGTGTCGAGACGCTCCTTGATGCCCGAGGAATCGAGCTCCACCAACAGGTCATCCTTCTTGACGGTGGTACCCTCGGGGACGATGCGGAGGATGCGCGGCGTGCCTTCCATCTCGCAGACGATCTGCAACTCCTGCGTGGCGGCTAGCGCGCCGCCTTCGATGACGGAGACGAGGAAGTCGCGCCGCTCGACGGTGTGGTAGGCCGTCTCGGGCGTGCGCGCTTTGCCGGGGCGCGTGGCGAGGAAGAGCAGCGCGGCGCAGCCGCAGACGAGGAGGACGGTCCAGCGCGGATGCCGGCGCGCAAAGGAGCCGGCCGTCTGGATTTTCGGATGTTCGGGGTTCTTCATCATCAGTTGCCAAAAAGTTTCTCGGGCGTGATCACTTCCTTGTCCAGGTCGTTATTGGGCGGCGGCACGAAAGGCTTGGCACCCGGGATGGGATGATCGCGCAGCCAGAAACGCTCGCCGCCGGAACGGAGCGCGCCGACATCGATGAGCATCTTCAACCGCGCGGCGTGATAATCCACGAGCGCGGCGGTGACGGCGTTCTGAGCGCCGACGAGCGCCTGCTGGGCCTCGAGTTGGTCGCGGATCTGCGCGCGGCCGGCCTGCAGGAGCAGGTCGGCGCTCTCGACACGGCGCTTGGCCAACTCGAGCGCGTTCTGCTGGATTTGATAATTCTGCCGCGACTGATCGAGGGTGCGGATCCCCTGCCGGACGTTGTCGCGCGCGCTGTCGAGCGAGGTGGCAAGCGAACGGATCTGCTTCTCGAAATTGATGAGCGTGGTGCGGTAGGCGTTGCGTTCATTGAGGCGGTCGAAAGGCAGGTCGAGCTTCAGGCCGGCGTTGCCGGAGTATTTGCTGACGTCGAAATTACTGTAATTCAGATCGGACAACGAGGCGTCGGTGAAGAGGCTGAGTTGGGGCGCGAGCTGGTTTGCGGAGACGACGATCTTGCGCTTCGAATCCTCGAACTTATCGATCTCGTTGAGCAGGTCGAGCCGGTGTTTGATGGCGGCATCGAAACCGGTCTGCTCGTCGAGCGGCAGCGGCAGGAGGCCCGCCTGCGTGAGGTCATCGAGCGCGCGGTCATCGAGCGCGATGGGCGTGCCGAGCGGCAGGGCGAGGGTCTGCTTGAACGCATCGAGGCTCGACTGGTAGGACTCGACGGCGGCGATGTAGGCGACCTTGGCCTTGTATTCCTCCTGTCGCGCTTGGTCCACTTGGAAGGCCGGCAACCGGTCGAAAGCGAGCGCCTCGGCGCGTTCGCGGGCGCGGAAGAGGTTCAGATAATTCTCGTAGGCATTGCGCACGACGGCCTTCTTTTGCAGAAGCCGATAGTAGGTGGTGACGATGTCCGCCGCGAAGGTTTCCTGATAATGGCTGAAGGAACGGACCTCGTAGATGACGTCGCGCTCGGCCTGCGTGAGCGCCTCGGCAGCGATGTCCGCGCCTGCGCCGCGCAGCAGCGGCTGGGTGAGCGCGAGCGTGATGCTGGGGACTTTCGGCGTGCCGTTGAAGTAAAGCGTGAGGTCGTTGGCGAGGCTGGCGGTGAACGACGCGCCGGTCTGGAAGAGTTTATCGAGCGTGGCGGAGGCGTCGGAAGTGCCGTTCACTTTCTTGTCGGTGTCGCGGGTCACGCCCACATCAACATTGGCGGAGGAGACTTTCCACTCGAACTGGTGTCGCGTGCCGGTGAGCGAGAGTGCGGAGAGATATAGTTGCTCGCGGCGGAGCTGATAGCCGCGGCTATTGGTGACGGCGAGATGGAAGGCCCGCTCCAGTGTGAGCTGCAGTTTGTCCCTATCGGTGAACCGTTCTTTGATAATCTCCTCGGCCTTGATGGCGTGCGGATCGCGCTTGGACCACGGCGTCTCGATGCTGAAGGCGTTGGTCTGGCCGTGCACGCGCTGCTGTTTCTGCCCGAGGATGTCGTAGATCTCCTTGTCCGCCGACTGGCGGTAATGCGCGGTGGAGCAGCCGGCCGCAGCCGCCACCAGCACCCACAGAATGTACAGGCGTCCGAACATCAGTTCATCGATTTTCCTCCCCGCAGGGTAAGCCAGTTGGACTCATCACGCGGGAAAATGTTTCACCATTTTCCACTGCCAGATGCATTCATCAGCTCGGCCGATGAAGCGTTTCATTCAACCTGTTTTATGCGCTCGGGTCAAGCTGGGCCTTTGGCCGACAGCACTCGCGCTGAAGGGGAAAAAAGAGGAATCGTCACCGGATTGTAAACAAGTTCCTCTTGACCCGCGGCGGCAAAGGCTATTTCATGTGGCCACTTCGCGGAAGAAGCATCCCGCGAAGGAGGAGGAGACTATCAACAGTCGAAGGCCCGCGGCCCCAACGCCGTCACTTTCACGCTGTGCCTCCCGCAACCCCGAGGGTCGAAAATGCGTTCTGGCATCGCGCCTTTGGTTGAATGCCTAGTTTGGATAGGCGTCTGAACGGGCACCTGAGACGGAGCTTGTTGGGTGTAGTGTGTTTTTGAGCAGATTGTTTTATGAGTTTGTTTGGATCGTATCGCCTTCAGGAGCGAATCAATAACGGCGGCTTGGCGGAGTTGTGGATGGCCACCGACGAGGATGGCCAACATGTGGCCTTGCGCAAGATGCACGAGCATCTACTCAAGGAATCCTCCGCGCCGAAGATCTTCAAGCGCGGCTGCGAGATCCTCGCCAAGCTCCCGCCCCACGAGCACATCGTCCACTATCTCACCCACGGCAAGATCAAGAAGTTCCCTTTTCTCGCGATCGAGTACATCGAGGGATCGAACCTGAAGGGGTTGATCCTGCGCGAGGAGCCCATTCTCGGTGAGATGCTCTCGGACATCCTCTACGCGATGGCCGCGGGCCTCGAGCACCTGCACGACAGTGGCGTGATGCACCTCGATTTCAAGCCGGAGAACGTGATGGTATCGCACGGCGGCCGCGTGCTCATCGTCGATTTCGACACCGCCCTACCCATTCCCAACAAGCCGCAGAAGCTCGACAAGAACTCCGGCACGCCGAGCTACATGGCCCCGGAACAACTCCGCGGCCTGCCGATGGATCACCGTGCGGATATCTTCGCCTTCGGCCTCGTCGCGTATGAATTGCTCACCTTGCGCAAGGCGTTCGCCGGCGATACGCCCGAGGACGGCGTGAGGAACATCCTCGACGAGAACTTCCGCATCAAACCGCTCCGCGACCACAATCCCGGCATCCCGATCGAAGTCGAGCAGATCGTCCTCAAGTGTCTCCAACGCGATCCCTTCACACGCTGGCCGAGTATGACGTTCGTGGTCGCAAAGCTCCGCATGGCCCTCGGTGTCCGTCTGGCCGCCTGAGCACCACGCAACTGCCCGCTTGACTTGCCGGGCGATTGCTTTTGCAATCGCGCTTCCGTGATTCCCTCTGGGACGCGCAACAAAACCAACGCACGCAAACTATGTCCGCCGCATTTCCGAACATCGCCAAAATCTCCTACGAAGGTCCGCAGTCGAAGAACCCCCTCGCCTTCAAACACTACGACGCCAGCGCCGTCATCGAGGGCAAGACGATGGCCGAGCACCTGCGCTTCTCCGTCGTGTATTGGCACACCATGTGTGGTCAGGGCGCGGATATGTTTGGCTGGGGCACCGCCGTTCGTCCGTGGGAGAAGAACTTCACCGGCCTCGATCTCGCCAAGGCCCGCGTGCCCGTCTTCTTCGAGATTTGCGAGAAGCTCGGCGCGCCCTACTACGCCTTCCACGACCGCGACGTCTCCCCGCACGGCAAGGATCTGAAGCAGTCGAACCAGTGGCTCGACACCATC
>SIAT01000039.1 GCA_009691645.1 Pedosphaera sp.
CACGAGACTATCCGTCTCAAATCGGTGGACTGACTTGATGCTGAAGTGACAACCGTTTGGAATCAACGAAAAATCCCGCGCGCCCGGCCGGCGCTCTTTTCAGGCTCAAAACGGGCTTGCCGATTTCGCGGCCGCGCCTACTCTCAAAAAACATCGGAGGATCTTCCGATTCCCGCGACATCACCCGTCATGGAAATAAAGGAAAGCGGCACCGCGTCCGTGTCCGCCGAGGCGATCGCCCAGCGGCTCTCCTCGCTGCTCGAATCTGCGCCAGTGGTTCCCTGCCCCATCGACCGGCGGCTACAGAGTTTTCTGGATGCTTATCTCCACGCGGCCGGAGTGACGCGCGGTTTTCCACAACTGCCGCCCCGCACGCTCGTGCTCGATCAACCGGGCCTCGTGCGCGAACTATCGCTGCCATCCGACCACGACGAGTTCCATTCGGACATCATCAGCTCGTACCGCGTGAAACAGGGCGTGCTGCACAATCCAAAGAGCGATCGTCGGACGACTCAAGGTATTTTTCACGTGACCGAAGGCGGGCTGCCGATTCCGGACGACAAACTGGCGGTGCCGGCTGCGGTGTTCGCGGAACTGCTCCGCCGAGCCTTCGCGCCACCGGCAGATCTTCTGCGACTCCCCTACACGAGCACGAGCGCCGAGCCGATGGAATGTTTCGTGTCGTTGCAGTTGCGTCCTTTGGTTTGCCCCGAGGTGCCGGGTTTCATTTCTGAAAAGCGGATGGAGATCCGCTTCTTCGCGCCGGGCAGCTTGGTAAGCAACCTCGATTTCGTGGAGAGCATCTTCGGCAACGCAGGCGATCCGGCGTTGCCCGAGAACGACGCGGGACTGGATGTGGAGCATTGGACCGGCCACACCGGCTGCGTGGTTCTCGCGCCGCATCTCGTGAACGTGACGAAGCGAGAGGCTGGCCTGCCGCGATTCGAGGAAGCCACCGAACGCCAGCGGCGAGACGGCATGTGCTGGCGCGATCCGAGCGAGCGTTACAATAACGGCGGCGCCTTCAAACTGACCGCACGCGATGCCTCCGGTGTGATTGTCACGATCATCGCGGACAACTACTTCGGCTATTGCAAAAAAGAGGTGAAGACGCAGATCAGCTTCGCCGCGAACCTGTACGGCCTCGCCGAAGAGGAACACGCCGGCGGCGCGCTGGTCTATCCGAGCTACGATCTCGCGGACGAATTCAGCGGCGACCTGCACGTACGAAATCGCGGGCACAACTTCGAAGAAATGGCGCGGCTCTACGGCGATTTGATGGAGCTGAAGCCGGAAGGTTACGCGGTGGATCGCAAATTCCCGAACATCATCTACGTCTCCGAGAAGGTGCATTTCAATCTGAACAAACAGACTGTGAGCTGGCCGCAGGGCGGCGAGACACAGGCGATGAAACTGCTCTCCAACAAAACCTACGTGCGCCCTTCGGGCTATCGCGTGCAGATGGAGAAACCGGCGGCGGGCCGCGTGTGGCGCTTGGTCGGCATCGTGGCCGAAGGGACGTTCTGCCACAAGCCATGCACCGTTTCTGGTGGCGGCAAATCGGAGATTTCCAAGCCGATTACCGACGCCGTGTTGACCGGCCCGGTCTTCGTCGCTGATTTCCAGAAGGACTTCGATTTCGTCGAGCAACTCATCGGTCGCGATTATTCAGTCCGCTTCAAAGACACGAGCAAGGATGCTCAGGACCCGCGTCCGATCCTCAGTCCCGAACGCTCCATCGGCTCGGTCATCAAGCTCTTCACGCCGACGGCGCGCGACTACTCGGACGAATACAACACCTGGCTCAATTCCCTTCCACCGCACATCAAGGAACTCGTCTTCATCGTGAAGCGCTACTACAGGCCGGAGTGGGGCGCGGACTGGCGGACTCACTTCAGCGTGGACATCGTGAACGGCGTGAACGGCAACGAGCTGAAACGCGACACGAAGAAACTGCTCACCACCTACCTGCGCATCGGCTTCGACCGCGACGCGTGGCGCACCTTCAACCTGCGGAAAGATTTCCAGCCCGCCGTGAAACTGGCGATGGAGGACGACATCACCTCCTCCGTCGTCGTGCCGTCCGCGCGCGTGCCGCACTTGAATCCGGATTACTCTGAAACCTCCGTGAAGTTCGTGCAGAACTGTGAATCGCGCCTCTTCCAGCGACCGGACGATGCGGTCCATCGCGGCTACGACAAACAGACCGAAGCCGACTACTCGCAGCCGGGCAATTTCTTCTCGAACTACGAGCCGTTGCCCGCGCCAATCGCGCACGAGTTGATAGACGACACACTCAACTTCGACCAGTACACCGAGCCGTTGCAGCGGCTCATCCGCGAGGTCGCCGCTGGGAACTCGCCCGATTACTTCGTCTCGCCCGCGCACCCGCGTTTGGTGGATGGCAAGCCGACGAAAAATCCGCGCTACCTCCAGACACGTCCCGACCTCGTGAACCCCCGCGCGGTCTATCTGGCCGAAATCTGCACGCGACTCTCTCGGCGTATCCCGCTCGGCCAGCCAGTTCCCACGCCGGTGAACGCCGTCCTGCCCGGCCGCCGTAATAATCCGCCCGACACGGGTATCCGTTCACTCGCCTGTTACAGTCCGATCCATTTCATGGAACTGCCCGAGCTGCTGATGGAATTCATCTGCTCGATGACCGGCAAGTCGCCTTCCACCACCGGCGCAGGCAGTGAGGGCGCGCTCACGAAAGGGCCGTTCAACGCTCTGCTGCCGATCTTCGATCTGAACGCCTCGCTCGTTTCGCATCTGCTCACCGGCCAGCACGGCTTCATCACAGCCGCCGGCTACGTCGGCCCGCACGTGCGCGTGGATCACGACATCAGCCTCGTCGTGCCGGAGATCTGGTGCCGGATGAGCGTCGAAGAACGTGACCCGAGCAACCTCATCGAGGGCGGCTATCTCGAACGTTGTGCCGACTTCGAGCACAACGGCCGGCGCGTGCTCGCCAGTCGGCTCGGTTGGCGCATCACCAAACGTTTCGTTCGCCACTTCTTCGGCCGGATGTTTAATTACCCGCACGCCGTCCTCACCGAGGAAATGCTGCGACCCGAGAAGCAGGATCTCGATATCTTCGCCGATGGGATCGACAACATCGTCGAGACCCAACGCCGCGTGGCCAATCATTACTTCGCCGATGGCAGCATCGCGCTCGCCTGCCCGCCTTTGTGTGCGCTGCTGCACATCATGCGCGACGGTCATTACGAGACCAAGGGACTCGACCATCCGGAAGTCCGCGACCTTTTCGCGCGCGACCAGATGCTCGCCAGCGACTGGTACGCCGCGCGACTGAAAGCGAAGCAGAACAACGAAACGCGCCTCTGGCGCCGGCACGTGCGTTCCCTCGAGGGTTTTCTTGCTGATCCCTCGCACGCAGCCGAGGCGGCTCGCATTGGCATTGCCGCCCGCCTGACCGACGCGCAACAAACACTCGCCCACGTGCAGTCGCCCGACTATCTCCGCGAACTCCACGGCACCCTCGGCACGCAGCCGCTTTGATCCTTCCGTGACGCCGCAGAGACGCGCGCTGCAGTGTCAACAAGTGCGGCTTGAGTTTGGCATTCCCCGCCCTATCTTCGCCGCGATGTTGTTCGCGCACAAACGCCCGTCACCCTGCTGGCCTTTCGCCGCGCTTCTCGTCGTGTGGCTCACCCTCTTCGCCAACGCCCAATCAACCAACGAAACGCGCGCGCCGAAGATCGATCGCGCTGAGGCCGAATCGCAGTTCAAGACCGGCTTGAGTTTTCTCTACGGTGTCGGCGGCAAAAAGAATCCCGAAGAAGCCGCGCGCTGGTTCCGTTTTGCGGCGGAGAAAGGCTATGCGAAAGCGCAAGGGATTCTCGGCCTCTGTTATCATTCCGGCCAGGGCGTTACGCAGGATTTCATCGAAGCCGCGAAATGGCTGCGCAAGGCCGCCGAGCAGGATGATGCCATTGCGCAGTTCAGCCTCGGCACGCTGTGCGCGAACGGGCAAGGCGTGGCGAAAGACGCCGCCGAGGCCGTCAAGTGGTACCGCAAATCCGCCGAGCAAGGTCACGCGGCGGCGCAGACAAATCTCGGGACGGTGTTGCAGACTGGGAACGGCGTGGAAGCGGACTTGCCGCAGGCCGCAGCCTGGTATCGCAAAGCCGCCGACCAAGGTTTCGGCCTCGCGCAGGCGAACCTCGGCCAGATGCTCGCCAGCGGACAGGGCGTGACGAAAGATGCGGCGGCAGCCGTGAAATGGTATCGCAAAGCCGCCGACCAAGGTGACGCCACTGCGCAGTTCCTCCTCGGCTCGGCGCTTTTCCTCGGCGAAGGCGGGCTGCAGGACTACGTGGAATCCTACAAATGGATCAATCTCGCCGCGGCGCAAAGTCACACCCCAGCGGCCGAGCATCGGCTCACTGTTTCCGAGAAGATGACGCCGGCGCAAATCGCCGAGGCACAGAAACTCTCCGCACTCTTCAGCGCGCGCAACATGACAAGCACGAGCAATAGCGCCAGCGCCAGCAATACTGGGACGAATACAGTGGCGGCTTTCACCACCGGCACCGGTTTCTTCATCAGCGACGACGGTTATCTCCTCACCAATTTCCACGTCGTCTCCGACGCGCTGCGGATTGAAGTGCGCACGCGTCATGGAAAATTCCCGGCCAAACTGGTCAAGGCCGACCGCGCGAACGACCTCGCGCTGCTCAAGGTCGCGCGTGGCACGGAACTGTTCCATCCGCTTCCTCTGGGCGTCAGCCGTGGGGTGAAACTCGGCGACTCGGTCTTCACCATCGGTTTTCCAAACACCTCCGTGCAGGGAATGGAACCGAAGTTCACCGACGGCAAGATCAACGGGATTTTCGGGATGCAGGATGATCCACGCCATTTCCAGATCAGCGTCCCCGTGCAACCGGGCAACTCTGGCGGCGCGCTCGTGGACGCGCGCGGTAACGCCGTCGGCATCGTCACTTTCCGTCTCGACGATCTGAAAACCTTCCGACTCACTGGCTCGCTGCCGCAGAACGTGAACTACGCGGTCAAGAGCGCGTTCGTCGGCGCTTTCCTCGATGTCGTGCCAGAGTTGGCGAGCAGACTGAAGGAGCCGAACACCGGCGATTCCAAGTACGAGGAAGTGGTGAAGGGCGCGCAAGAAGCCGCGGCGTTGGTGCTCGTTTATCAGTAGAGACTCGGCGGGGCGCATCTCCTCCAATGGAGACTTTTCTTGACTTTCCAAAGGATTTTCGGCTTTAATCGCCTCCTGTTCCAAGGAGGAACAAAGCCGAATCTAATGAATGCGCTGACCATTTTCCATGGACGTCTTTTGCCACTCTGCCTGCTGGCTGCATCGCTCGTTTTATCTGGTTGCAACAAGAAGGCCGAGACCGCGCAGTCCCCGCTACCTGAAGCTCCCGAGGAAATCGAGGATGCCGAGACGCAACTCGCCATCGGCTACCGCTATTATCTCGGTGATGATGTGAAACAGGATTTCACAAAAGCCGCTGATTGGTTTTATCAAGCCGCCGCACAAGGCAATGCCGACGCGCAATTCGCGCTCGGCTCACTCCACCAAAACGGCCAAGGCGTGCCGCAGAATTTCATCGAATCCGCGAGTTGGTATCAGAAGGCGGCCGAGCAAGGCCACGCCAACGGTCAATACCTGCTCGGCCTCGCGCACCGCGAAGGCAGTGGCGTGGAGAAGAGTCTGGTTGAATCCTACAAATGGCTCAGCCTCGCCGCCGACCAAGGTGATGAGGACCACATTACCGCCCGCGACTCGCTGACCAACGTGATGCGCCCCGACCTCATCGCCGAAGCCAAGCGTCGAGCGGGGCAATTCACGCCCACAGTGGTGGAGAATTAATTCTCAGCGCGTTGCTGGAATCACTTCCAAAATCCGGCCTGCGACAAAACCGAACTCGCCGCGGAACGCTCTATTTCCCACCGAACTCCAGCGCGGTGAAGGCCGCAGTGGAAAATCGGACGGAACCGAAGAGTGGACTGGTGATGTGCGCCTCGCCGTCGCGCCACGATTGTAACTGAAACGTAAGCCGGTTGCGTCCTGACAGGAATCCCGTCGCCAGACCGGAAGCATTGGCCGGCGCCGGTTTCGGTGTGGCGAATTCGATGCGACCGATCCGTTCCAGCGGAATCTGCACTTCGCCGAAGGCAGCTTTCACCGTGACCTTGCCCGCGCGAACGCCCGTGACCCCGCCGGAAAGCGTGTCTCGGTTCATCAGGCGAACGGAATCCTCCCGCGCATCGCCTGCCGCCACACCCAACTGCGCCGGCAGTTGGCCATCCCACTCGGAGACTCGCAGGTTCGTGATGCGTAACTGGCTCCCCGCGGCTGTTGAGAAGGACAATCCCCTGCCCTTGCCCGCGAAGCCTTGCGGGTCCTGCCATTGTTTCACGAGCGCATCGTCCAGAAGCAGAGCGATGGTCTTCGTGCGCTTATCGAAACGGATGGAGAGATGCGCCGGTCCAGCGGCGGCGGCGAGAGGAAGCGGCACCGGCGGATCGAGAGTGGTGGTGGTGTAACCGTCGCCGTTCTTCTCGTGCCGTCCCAGATAGGCGTAGCCCGAGTTGAAGTTGAACGTGTAGGCGTTTCCGAGGCTGAAGGCGGCGGGATTGTCTGTGCAGAAGGCGATGGCCATCGAGGGAAGCCCGCGCCAGTCGAGATCGAATTCGATATTGGCCGCGTCAGGGAAATCAATATTGCGGGCGAGAACACCCGCATCGCCGGAACTGACGAGTTCGCCCTCCTTCACCTGCCAGCCGATGGCCGCCAGCGTGATCGCGCGTTCCAGCTTCTCCTCGCCACGACGAAACGCGACGACGACCTTGCGTCCCGGCTCGCGACTTTTGACATCCGCGATGAGTTCATCGCGTTTCAAAAACTTTTTGCCGTCAATGGCCGTGATGACATCACCGGCTTTCACGCCAGCACCTTCAGCCGGACCGTTGGCCACGAGGCTATTCACAAGCACGCCGCCGATTTCCTCGCCGTCCTGCCCGAGTTGCACGCCCATGACGCCGCCACCCCAACCGGTGAAAGCCGCCGCTCCATCCAAAACCGCACGACCGTGCGCACTGAAGGAGACATCGCGCAACGCGGCGCGCGGAAGGTTCAGGCGACCGGCGTACCATGTGTCGAGAGTGAGTTGCGCAGCGTCCAACTCGATGACATCGCCCGCCAACACATCGCCGTTCACGAGGCGCACGTGGGTGTTGTGCCGGCGCAATTCTTTGGGCGTGGCAACGGGGTGCAATTCAATCTTGGCGAGGCTCTCTACGGCGACCAGCCACGGCGTCTTGGCCGCCGGATGCCGCCATTGAAGTCCCTGCTTCGGATCGAACACGACGAACTCTCCAGAGAAAACATCGCCGTTGGTGAGATAGAGCGAACCCGCACGGGGCGATGGAATCTCCGCGCCCGTCAGGACAAGAGTCCCGGCAAGGAGAAGGATGGCGAGTCGCTGGAGCATTGCGTAACGAAGCCAGCTTGCCGTCAGTGTTCGCGCCGCGCAACCTCGGAGGTAGAAATTTCTACGGCAAAGTGCCCGGGGTTTGTTCGGGCGCGTTCCCAAGCCAATTATTTCCTATTCACTCCGCAAACGCTGTGTGTTAATGCCATCCAGCCAACAATCTGTATCCCCGCAACCCCGATGAATCCGGAATCGCCCATCAACCCTGCCGGAGAGAGCGTCCCGCCTGAGCCAACGCCGCTGCCGCCCACACCGTTGATCTGGCGTCTTGGAATCTGCGCGGGCATCGCTGTGATTGCGTGGAGCGCATGGCTGCTGCGCGACACGATTGGACCGCGCGGGCAGGCGTGCGCCGGTGTGTTCTGCTTCTTCGGCCTCGTGGCGATGTTTTCCACGAACCTGCGCGCGGTCAACTGGCGCACCATCGGCTGGGGCGTGGCGTTGCAAGTGATCCTTGCGCTGCTCGTGCTCAAGGTGCCCATCGTCAACGATGCCTTCAACGCCGCGAAGGTGATCGTCGTGAGCTTCATCAGCTTCTCGGACAAGGGCGCGGAGTTCGTCTTCGGCAATCTCGCCAAGCCCGGCGACATCGCGCTCAACCCCGGCAAGGAATTCCTCTTTATCTTCGCCTTCAAGGCGCTGCCGCCGATTCTCTTCGTCTCGGCATTCTTCACCGTGCTCTACCACTTCGGCGTGCTGCAATGGTGCGTCCGGATGATGGCCGTCGTCATGGTGCGGCTCATGCGCACCAGCGGCGCGGAGACGCTCTCCGTCTCGGCCAACGTCTTCATGGGCCAGACCGAGGCCCCGCTCATCGTGAAGCCCTACGTCCCGCGCATGACCAACTCCGAGTTGTTCGCGCTGATGGCCAGCGGCATGGCGCACATCTCCGGCGGCATGATGGTCGTCTATATCAACTACGGCGCGGACCCGGTCGCCGTTCTCACCACCTGCATCATGGCGTGCCCGTGCAGCCTCTATCTCTCGAAGCTCTTCCTGCCCGAGCTCGGCCAGCCGGAAACCGCAGGCACGGTGCAGACGCAGCAGGCGAAGTCCTCCTACGTGAATGCGATTGACGCCGCCGCCGCCGGCACTGGCGACGGTCTCAAGCTCGCCTTCAACGTCGCCGCGATGCTCATCGTGTTCATCGCATTCGTGGCGATGTTCGACGCGCTGCTCGGACTGGTGAGCAAGGACTTGTCCCTGCAAGCCATCTTCAGTTGGGTCTTTTCCCCGGCCGCGTTCCTGATGGGAGTCGAATCGGCGGACATCGGGAAAGTCGGAACACTCCTGGGCGCGAAGCTCTCCATCAACGAGCACTACGCCTACCTCCTGATGAAAGGCTGGAAGGCCACGCCGGACTTCATGACTGAGCGCTCGTATCAGCTCACGGCATTCGCGCTGACGGGCTTCGCGAATTTCGCTTCCGTGGGCATCCAACTCGGCGGCATCGGCGCGATGGCCCCGAATCGCCGGCACGATCTCGCGCGCCTCGGCCTGCGCGCGCTCTTCGTCGGCTTCACAGCCACGCTGCTCAACGCCGCAGTCGCCGGCATCCTGATTTGAAAAAAGTGCGCTCGAATCGCGAAGCTGGGTTTGACGTGGACTCAGCGCGCTGTTGAAATGCCGGAACTGTGAGTCGGTTCAACTCCATCTCCATCCTAGTCGTTCTTCTCGCCGTCACCGCGCGAGGAGCGGATGAGCGTTTTGACCCCAAGCTGAAGGAGTTCGTCGAGAAGTTTCAAGGCCGCGGCGCGCTCCCAGATAATTCCAAACCCCTCTCGCCCGCCGAAACGATCCAGCGCTTCCGGCTTCCGGCTGGAATCGAGGCGCAAGTGGTCGCTCACGAGCCGGTGATCCGGCAGCCGCTCAACATGAACTTCGACGAGCGCGGCCGGTTGTGGGTCGTGGAGTATCTTCAGTATCCCTTCCCCGCTGGAGTGAAGATAGTGAAGTACGACCAATATCTACGGGCGATTTACGACAAGGTGTCGCCGCCGCCGCCACGCCACTTCCGCGGCGCCGACCAGATCACGATTCTCGAGGACACCAATGGCGACGGCACATTCGACAAGAGCAAAGTTTTCCTGAGCGGCTTGAACATGGCGCGAAGCGTGGTGGTCGGCCGCGGCGGCGCGTGGGTTTTAATGCCGCCGTATCTGCTTTTTTATCCGGACAAGAATCGCGACGACGTGCCCGATGGAGATCCCGAGGTGCATCTGTCGGGATTCGGTTTGGAAGACACGCACTCCGGCGCGAACAGCCTGCGTTGGGGTCCCGATGGCTGGCTCTACGGAGCGCACGGCAGCACCTGCACGGCGGATGTGAAGGGAGTGAAATTCCTCGGGCAAGCGATCTGGCGGTATCATCCGGCGACGAAGGAATTCGAGGTCTTCGCCGAAGGCGGCGGCAACACTTACTGCGTGGATTTTGACGCGCAGGGCCGGCTCTTCTCGGGTTCGAACTACGGCGACACTCGCGGAGTGCATTACGAGCAGGGCGGCGCGTACATCAAAGGCTGGGGCAAACACGGGCCGTTGATGAACCCGCATTCGTACGGGTGGTTCGAGCACATGGCCCATAATGGATTCAAACCGCGCTTCGCTCAATCCATCATCATCTACGAAGGCGGCGCAATCCCCGCAGTCGAAGGCCAAGTCGTGGCCGCGATGTCGCTGGTCAACCGCGTTCAAACCAGCCGGCTGTACGCCGACACCTCGACCTTTCGCACCGAGGATACCGATCCGCTGATCCAGACCGACGACCGCTGGTTCCGTCCGGTGGACACCAAAGCGGGACCGGACGGAGCGATTTATTTTGCCGACTGGTACGACAGTCGGCTCAGCCATCTCGACCCGCGAGACACATGGCACAAGGAGAGCGGCCGCATCTATCGCCTGCAAAGCAAGGGAGCCAAAGCCGCCAGACCGTTCGACCTCGCCAAACTTTCCACGGACGAATTGACCAGCCACCTGAACACGCCGAACAAATGGTTCCGTCAGGAAGCCCAGCGCCTTCTCGCCGATCGCCACGACCCCGTGGCCGTGCCCGCTCTCAAGGCGCTGTTGAAACACGAGACCGGCCAACTCGCGCTCGAAGCGCTCTGGGCGATCAATGGCAGCGGCGGCTTCGACGACGCGCTCGCCAGCGAGACATTGACGCACGCGAACCCCTTCGTCCGCTATTGGACCATCCGGTTGCTCGGCGACAGCCGGCGGCTTTCGCCGAAGTTACAGCCCCGACTCATGGAGTTGGCGCGCAGCGAAGCGAACGTGGAAGTCCGCACCCAACTCGCCGCCTCCTGCAAACGTTGGCCCGCCGCGATTGCCCTGCCCCTCGTGCGCGAACTCTGCCTGCGCACCGAGGATGCCGCGGACAAGCACCAACCGCTCCTTCTCTGGTGGGCCATCGAAAGCAAAGCCGCCAGCAATCGAGCAACCATCCTGAATCTTTTCAAGGAGCCGGCTTTCTGGAACACGCCCATCGTCGCACGCCACTTGGTCACTCGCCTCGGCCAGCGTTACACCGCCGAGCGTACCGAGGAGAACTTCAACGCCGCCGCGATGTTACTCGCCCTCGCCCCTTCGCCCGAGCACGTGGACCGGCTCATCATCGGAATGGATGAAGGGCTCCGCGGTGACGCACTGCAAACCGTCCCCGCGACTTTGAAAACCCGCGTCAGCGCGCTCTGGGGATCTCGCCCGCACACGCCCGCTCTCGTCAGTGTCGCGCTCCGACTCGGCCACGCACCCGGCGCCGTCGCCGCCGCGCAGCACATTGCCGATCCGAAAACAGCCGCAGCCGATCGCACCAAACTGCTCTCGATCGTCGCCGAGCGCCGCGAGGCCGCCGCACTGCCGCTGCTGCTCGAACTGCTGCGGACCGAAAAAAGCGAACCGCGCCGCGCCGAACTCCTGAACGCACTGCAGCGCTTCGACGATCCGAGGGTCGCGCGCACGTTGCTCGAGCTCCACGCGGAATTCGGCATCAAGCTTCGCGCGGATGCCCAAGCCATCCTCGCCAGCCGCAGCGGGTGGGCGCGACTGCTCCTCGAGACCGTGGAGAAAGGTGAGATGAAAAAAGAACAGGTCGGTGTAGCCAGCCTGCTCGCCATCCAAAGCCTGCGCGACCCGCAGTGTGATACACTGCTGAAGAAACATTGGGGCCGGCTCACGAGGAGTTCGGCGGAAAAGGAGGCGCAGATCGTGAAGACTCGCCAGATTCTCGCCGGCGGCAAAGGCGAAACGAAGGCGGGCCGCGAGTTGTTTACTTTGCTCTGCTCCAACTGCCACATGTTGAATGGTCAAGGTGCGAAGCTCGCCCCCGACCTCACCGGCTACGAACGCGACAATCTCGATTTCATCCTGCCGGCCATCGTCGATCCAAGCCTCGCCATCCGCGAGGAATACATCGGCTTTGAGATCACCATGCGTGACAAACAGACCCTCACCGGCCTGCTCGTCGAGCAGTCGCCCCAGTCAGTGACGCTGCTCATCGCCGGCCAGCGCACCACGCTTCCGCGTACGGAGATTCAAAAGCTCCAAGCCTCGGCCATCTCGATCATGCCCGAGGGGCTGACCGAGGCGCTGAACGACCAGCAGTTGCGCGATCTCTTCGCCTACCTGCAAGCCGGCGCGAAGAAATAGCGCGCGCGCGGTGATTCCGGCTATTGCATCCACGGCCCGCCTTCATTACCGTCAGCGTCTTGAATTTTGGCCTCGGCCAATCGTGACGGAGAACGAATCAACACCAGCAACGGACGCACTATGGCTTATCTGAACGACAATTATCTCAAACTCAAAGCGGGTTATCTTTTTCCTGAAATTGGCCGGCGCGTGAAGGCGTTCTGCGACGCCAATCCCACCGCGGCACAGCGGCTCATCCGCTGCGGCATCGGCGATGTCACCGAGCCGCTTCCCGCCGCCGTCACCGCCGCGTTGCACAAGGCGGTGGATGAGATGGGCGCGCGCGGGAGCTTCAAAGGCTACGGGCCTGAGCAGGGTTACGACTTCCTGCGCGCGGCCATCGCGAAGAATGATTTTCGTGACAAAGGTCTCGATGTGGCCGACGACGAGATCTTCGTGAGCGACGGTTCGAAGTGCGATTGCGGCAACATCCTCGACATCCTCGGTCACAAAAACAAAATCGCCATCAGCGATCCCGTGTACCCCGTGTACGTGGACACGAACGTGATGGCCGGCCACACGGGCGA
>SIAT01000040.1 GCA_009691645.1 Pedosphaera sp.
AACTTCGGCGCGCCAGCGCGGGAGGATTGGATGCGGGAGTAAAGGCCGGCGGCCTCCCACTTCGCGAGGCGCAGCGGCTCGCGAGAGACGAGGTCGGCCTTCATCGCGAACTCCGTGCGCGGCAGGTTGAGCGTGTTTTTGTAGTCCATTGCGCTTCCCAAAGAGCGGCGAAACTAACAGCAAGCAGGCGGGCAGGCAAGGTGCCAGCGGCGGTGAAGATTGCTTTTACTCACCGAGCAAATACTCTTTTGCGCGATGGCACGCCGAGCGAAACCTCCCGCCGATCCCGAGCTGCAGCGGCGCATCGAGGAGCTGATCGCCCACAAGGGCGGCGGGCACAACGCCGATCTCGTCGCCGAGTTGATCGAGAACGCGCTCAAGCTGCTTCACGACGTGGAGCATCGCGGTGACGCGCGGGTGATTCAAACCGCCGTGCGCGAACTGCGCTACGCCAGCAAGCTCTTCGCCCCGTACGCCAGCACACCGAAGGTCACCATCTTCGGCTCCGCACGCACGCAATCCTCACAGCCCGAATATCGGCAGGCCGTCGCCTTCGGCCGCCGGATGGCCGAGGCCGGCTGGATGGTCATCACGGGCGCTGGGCCGGGCATCATGCAGGCCGGTCACGAAGGCGCCGGACCGGAGAAGAGCTTCGGCGCGAACATCCGTCTGCCGTGGGAACAGGCCGCGAACCCGGTCATCCTGCGCGACAAGAAGCTCATTCACTTTAAATATTTCTTCACCCGCAAGTTCACCCTGCTGCGCCACTCGGCCGCGCTCGCGCTGTTCCCCGGCGGCTTCGGCACGCTCGACGAGGGCTACGAGGCGCTCACGCTGATGCAGACCGGCAAGGCGCAGCTCGTGCCGCTGGTGTTCGTGGATCGCCCTCGCGGCAATTTCTGGAAGACGTGGGACCGCAGCGTGCGCGAGCATCTGCTGCGCAAGAAACTGATCTCACCCGAGGATCTCGGCTTCTACCAACTGACCGACGATGTGGAACAGGCGGCCGAATGGATCACCCGTTTCTATCGCAACTACCACTCGAGCCGCTTTGTGAAGGAACTGCTCGTTCTGCGTCTCCAGCGCGTGCCGTCCGCGGTCGCTTTGGCCAAGTTGAACCGCGACTTCGCCGACATCATTGAGGGCGATCCGCTCCGCGTCATCGCGCCGACGGCCGAGGAACGCGAGGATGACGAGTGTCTAGAGTTGCCGCGCGTGGCCTTCGGTTTTAACCGCAAGAACTACGGCCGCCTGCGCCAGATCATCGACGCGCTGAACGAGTTTTGAGCGCGGCCGCTTCCGCAGCGAGCAGCCGTTTCTTCCACGCAAGTCCCCCAGAAAAACCGCCGAGGCCATTCGCGGCCACGACGCGGTGGCAGGGAATGAGCAGCGGGATCGGATTCGCGCCACAAGCCGTCCCTACAGCGCGCACCGCGCGGGGCCGGCCAATGGCGGCGGCGATTTGCGAGTAGGTGCGCGTCTGGCCCGCTTGAATTTGCCTGAGGGAGTGCCAGACCGCGCGTTGGAAATCAGTGCCGGCGGACTCGTCGTGCGGTGGCGTGTCGCGCAACTTTTCGCCAGCGAAGAGTTGCGCGAGCGCGGCGCGTGTGAGTTTCAGCCAGCGTTCTTGTTTCTCGGAAAGTTCGTCGCTGCGCACCTCGCGTTTGCTTTGGCTTGGAAACCCGAGTCGAACCAGGCCGTGGTCAGTGAAGTGCGCGAGAAACGTGCCGTGGGGCGTGGTGATGGCGGCGCGGACGAGTGGGGCGGCGGGCGCGTGTCGCGGCATTTTCAAAGGCTCGGGACGAGCAGCTTGAAGATGGCGAAGAGAATGCCGAGCAGGACGAGGCAGAGGACGATGAAGCGGTTGCGGGCCACGCGCTGCTCGTGCCGGAGCGGGCGCAGGCCGTGGATGTTGCCGGCGGCGAGATAGGTGACGAGCTTGGGATTGCTCGGCTCGGGGCCGGTGAGGCTCTTGCGGAAACGTTGCAGCGCGCCGAGCAGATCGAACTTCCGCACGCCGCGGGCGTTGTAGTATGCGGGCATTTCGACAGGGGCGGGCGCGCCGGAGGTCGGCGGCAGGTCCACTTCAATGGCGCTCCTTGTGGCCGCTGTGGTCGTGGCGGGCGTCGGCGCGGCGCGGTGTGGGATGGCTGTTTCTGCTGGTTGAACGCTGGTTCTCAACCGCGGTGTGGTCGGCAGGGGTGCGGCGGGCGCGGCGGGCGTCGTCTTCTCGATCTGGGCGTTGAGCTTTCGGATTTTCGATTCGATCGTGGCGATTTCCGCGTCCAGCGCGTGGGCGCGACTTTGGATGGGATCGGTCTTTTTGCTGAACCAACCCATAATGCGAGATCAGCGACGGAACAGCAGTGTCAGAAAAATCAAGAGGCCGAGCAGCACGAGCGGCCAGGTGAAGGCGAGACCGTAGCGGCAGAGCTTCCAGAAACCGAGGTCGCCCAAGAGCGACGCGGTGGATTGATCCGCGGCCTTCGTGCCGGTCGCGGCGGATATCGCGGTGGTGAGCACCGGCCACTTGAGCCGGGCGGAGTTCCATTCCATGCGCGCGTTTTCGAGTGTGGTGAGCGCGCGGGTGAGTTCGACTTTCCAGTTCTCCTGCGTCCAGCGCGAATCTTCGAGAGCCTGCACCTTGTCGAAAGCCTCGCGCAGGCCGGTGATGGATTTGGCCATCTGCTCGGCGTCACGGCGGGAGGCCAACTCGGTCTCCTCGATGAGGCCAAGGCCGCGGGTGAGTTCGTGGAGCAGTTCCTCGCGGCCGGTCTGGTACTCGGTGAAGCGCCGGCGGGATTCCTCGACGGCGGTGCGCTCGCGTTCGAGCTCCTCCTGCGCGCGTCGCAGCTCGGCGAGCTTTTGCTGGGCGTCCATGACTCTGGCATCCAGTTCACTGCGGTTGGGCGGCCGCGTCGCGGCGGGCGCGCTGGTGGGGAAGTCGCGTTCGACAAAATCCGAATCATCAAAGCCTGCTGCCATGAGCGGACTCTAGTGCCGCGAACAAACGCTGTAAAGCGGCGGCTCAGGATCAGTGCTCGAAGGTGGCGACGCGGTGCAGTCCCCAGCGGTACGGCAGCCAGCCGAGCGCGACAGAGAGCACGGCGAAGCCGATCCAACCGAGCACCTTGAAGTTCGGCGTGAGGAAATCCATCCCACCCCACGGCGAACCGAAGGAGAGCAGCAGCACGCTGGCGACGATGTAGAGAAAGCTGAGCACGAGACAAAAGGTGCCGCCGAAGCCGCTGACGATCTTGCTCGGCTGATCTTCCTTCATGTTCGGGTAAAGCGCGCCGAGGCCGATGGCGAGGGTGTTCAGCGTGAAGGTCATCACGATGATGGCGCCGGCGAAATAAAACTTTTGCGCCAGCGGCAGTTTCAGCATGTCGCAGGAAATCCAGATGAGCGGCAGCGTGACGATGAGCGAGGCGGTGATGGAGAGGAGAAGTTTCACCTTCACCACGCGCACGAGGCCGAGCGGCGCGAGGCCGACGATCCAGAGGCGTTTGCCCTCGAGCGAGAACTGCGGGAAGACGAACCGCGTGGTGAGCGTGGCGAGGTTGAGCGAGCAGGCCGCGAGGTTCATGTACGAGATGAGGTGGACCCAAAAGGGATTGGCGAGCTGCTGTGTGAAGTAGCGGAGGTTGCTGATGTACACGCCGATGAGCGCGAAGAGCACGAGCGTCTGTCCCCACTGCGCGGTGTCGCGCCAGAAGACGCGCATATCTTTGAGCAGCAGCGCGCGGGTGTCCGGCTCGAGCCGTGGCACGAGGCGCAGCAGGTATTCCATCGCGCCGGCACGGTAGTGGAACTGCCGCCGGAGCGCGGTCCAGTTGCGGAACCATTCCCATTGGCCGAGCACATGGCTGCGGCTGTGCGTGGCGGAAAGGGCGCTGTAGAAGAACCGGCCGGTCTTGGTGAAAGCGAGCAGGCCGAAGAAGCCGACGTTGCTGAGCAACACCAGCACGAAGAACACCGCTGCGGAGAGCGCTCCTTCCACCCAGTGTAGCACGCCGCTGGAGAGCCAGTAGCTCGGCAGGAAGGGGAATTGAGAGAAACGCGTCTTGGTGAGCAACCGGTCGAGCACGGAGATGACGCGCGTCTCCAGATTCTCCTCGTCGAGCACCTGCGGTTTCCAGTAGGCGCTCAGGCCGATGAAGGTGAGCAGCACCACCAGCACGGTCAGAAGCTGGAACAGCCGCCGGTCGAGGTGGCGCGCGATGGTGATGGCGACCCAGCAGCCGAACACCGCCGGCAGCACGATGAAGAGCGCGATGAGCACCGGCCCCAGCAGGTAGAAATGCCACGGCGCGTTCTGCTCCAGACCGTACGCGCCGAGCAACGGCGCGATGAGCAACAGGAAAGCCCACGAGGCCAGCAGCGCCGACTCGAGGAATTTCCAGCGGAAAATGTCCTGCGCGCTGATCGGTAGCGTGATGAGAAAGGCGGTCTCTTTGTTGCGGAAAAGATTCGTGTAGCCGATGACGATGTTACTGAAAAGCAGCAGCAGGAAGAGGAAGGAGAAGAGCAGATAGATCATCCGTTCGATCAGCATTTCGCCCAAGCCGGGGAAGCGTCCGGCGAAGTGCAGCGCGCGGTAGAACAGCCCCGAAGCGAGGATGGTGTAACCGGTGAGGAAGACGATGAGCGCGCCGACGAGCAGGCTCGATTGGTCCCTGGCCGAGCGGAACTTCCGCCGCATCTGCAGCAGATGAATCCGCAACAGCAGCCGGAACGGCGTGGGGATATTCGCGGTGTGCGCGGTGGACGACATGGCCGGTTTCTAGGCGATCGTGATCTCCGGCTCGCGGTCCTTCAGCGCCGACTTCTCTTCGACGAAGTTGGCTTCCTGCGCGGTGAGCGCGAGGAAGGATTTCTCCAGCGCGCCGTCGCTGCCGCTCTGCCGGCGCAGCTCATCGCGCGTGCCGACGGCGATGAGGCGGCCGTGGTGGATGATGCCGATGCGGTCGGCCATCTCCTCGGCGATGCTGAGTTGATGGGTGGAGAGGAAGACGGTCATGCCCTGCAGCGAACGTTCCTTGAGCACGTCCTTCACCACGCGGGTGTGATGCGGATCGAGGCCGACCATCGGCTCATCGAGTATGAAGACTTCGGGAGCGTGCATCAGCGCGGAGACGATGGCGACGCGCTGGCGCGTGCCGTGCGAGAGACCTTCGATCGGTTGGCGCAGATACGGCTCGAGGTTGAAGCGCGGGATCAGCTCGCGGGTCGAGCGTTGGATCGCTTCCTCATCCATCCTAAAAATCTGGCCGGTGAAACGGAGGAACTCCCACGGCGTGAGCTTGTCGTAAAGGAACGGGAAATCCGGCACGTAGGCGAGTCGGCGGCGGACCTCGAGTGGCTGCTGCTGCACGTCGAAGCCGCAGATGTGCGCGGTGCCGCTGGTCGGCTTGATGAGGGCGGTGAGGATCTTGATGGTGGTGGTTTTGCCAGCGGCATTCGGGCCGAGCACGGCGAAGAATTCCCCACGGCCGACGGTCAAGGAAATGTCGTTCACGGCGACGAGGTCGCCGAAGCGTTTCACCAGATTCTTCAGCTCAATCATACAGCGAGGTCAGAGGTAGAGGTTCCGGTTCAAGAGGGTGATGTCGTTGGGGAACTCCGCTTTCAAAATCTCGCCGGTGCGGCTGAGGGTGATGACGATCTTGTGCTTGTCGAGCAGCGGCGCCTGCAGTCGATACACGCGCATGCGGGCCGAGCCCATCTTCATCCAGTCGCTGCGGGCCTCCCAACGGAGCTCCAGCATGTGGCTGGTGAGGCTCTTCAGCGTGGAGGTATCCACCATCTGCGCGGCGATGTGGCCGAGCGATTCGGGACCGCCGAAGGCACTGACCACGCCGGCGAAGAGCTGCCGCGGGTCGCGCAATTGTTCGAAGGTGAATTCGGCTTTCGGTCCCGGCGACTGGCCGTCCGATGTGGTGAAGCGGAGGCTTTTACTGGCGGCGTGGCTCTCGATGCGGATGTGGCGCGGGTTCTGTCCGAGCGTGAGCAGGAAGTCCTGCCAGTTGCGGTTGCGATCGAAGTTGAGGTTCAGCGTGAAACGCAGGCGCCGCTTCGTGTCGGGCAGGGTCACGCTGCCATCCGTCACGTCGAGTGAGTAGCCGGCGGTGCGCCTCATCATGCCTTCGGGGGTCGCCGGCTTTGGCTTCGAGAGGCCCACAGCCGTTTCCTCGATGATGTTGGGAGACCAACGCAAGCCGCCGACGCGCTTGCCGTGGTGCATGATGTCGAGCTGCGAGTCGTCGGGGGACTTGAGCAATTTCTCCAAAACCACTTCGACCGGCACGAGGCTGCCGGATTTGCCATCGAGATACTCGGCGCGCCAGAGCAGGCCGGTCATCACCAGCCAGAACGCGGCGGCACCGCCGAGGAGTAGACGTTGGGTCGTCACGCTAGAAAAAGTGCGTCAGAGGGGGAGTCTAGTCAAGGGAGGCTCAGCGCGCGGGGATGTTGAGGGACTGACCGATCTTGAGCTTCTTCGGGTCGAGGCCGGGATTGGCGGCCATCAACGACTCTACTTTGACCCCGTATTTGCGCGCGATGGAAGCGGGCATATCACCGCTGGCAACCTTGTGGGTTTTCATCGGGCCAACAGCGGTGGGCGGACGATTCGTGTTGGCAGGTACCGGCGCGACAACGCGGTTGGTCGCGGTTGCCGGAGTCATCTTCACGGGCGGAGATTTGGCGGCCACAGGCGGGTTGGTTGCCATTGGCACGCGCACGCCGGGAGCGAGCGTGCTGAGCTGGTGCCGGAGCTGGGTGTTCTCCGCGAGCAAACGATCCAACTCGGCCTTCAGCTCTTTCTCGCGCTGAACAGGCTGGCCGCCGAGCGTGAGGAACGATGATTTCGCCAACTCGAGTTTGCAGGTGTTGATCCGCTCGCGGATCAGCGGAGCATTCTCGGCCGTCGGACTGAGCTTGAGATAACGCTCGTAATGAAAAATCGCCGCAGCCGGATCCGCGCCGCGTTCCTCGTACAGGCAGCCCAGCTCGTAATGAGCCGGACCCGATCGCGGGTTCACCTCGGCAGCTTTGTTGAAAGCTTGGATGGCGCCGGCGTAGTCGGTGTGGCGCACCTTCTCGCGGCCGGAGAGAAAATAGGGTTCCTTCTGATCATCGGTCGCGCCGGTTCCCGGGCAACCGGTGCCGAGCGCCAGCACTGCCGCGAGCGCGGCGAGAGAACACACTTTCTTAAAGCCAGTCATAGCCCGAATCATAGAGGAAACGCGCCGAGCTTGCAACGTCCCGTTGCGTTCAGTGCCCCGGCTCGCGGGTGAAAGGATTCTTCGCCGGCTGCGCTGCCCCGGCATTGTCGAAGGGATTGCCGGCTGCGGCGTCGGGTGTGGAAAAGGGATTGGCTGAAGCCGGCGTTGATGCTTCGGCCGCGGTGGGTGTTGGAATTGTTTCGGGAACCGCAGGCGAAAGCCCCGGTGTCGCGTTGGGCGGGCTGGCCGAGAGCGGTTTCACGAGCGTCTCGTCGCCGGTGAAGGGATTGCTCTTCGGCATTTCGTCGCTCGCCGGCGCGGTGGTGAAGGGATTAGCGACGGTGGCGAATTGCGACGGCACGCGTGGCAGGAAGAACGGCGCGAAGAAAAGATAGATCCAACCGACGACGAGATGCACGGCCGTCACCAGCAGCAGGCCGAGCAGTGGTAGCCATTCGAGGCCGTACAACACGAGACCCATCGCGAAGATCCATGCGCCGGGCAGCAGGGCTGCTGCTGCGAGTTTCCAGCGGCCGGCGCGCGTGCTCTCGCGGTCGGCGAAGAAGGCGACGAGCCGCACGATGAACGTGCCG
This sequence comes from Pedosphaera sp., assembly GCA_009691645.1. Classification (GTDB taxonomy): domain Bacteria; phylum Verrucomicrobiota; class Verrucomicrobiia; order Limisphaerales; family SIAT01; genus SIAT01. Next base: position 7,823 of record SIAT01000040.1, read on the forward strand.
AGCATCGCCAAAACAGTCCACGTGAAGAGCAGCCAGAGGAGCGTTCCCGTCGCCACGCCGGCGAGTAGAATCGGTTTCCACGCGCCCCACCACGGCTCGACCGCGCCGCGCGTGAGTGGCAGTTGCCGATCTTCCGGATAAGGCCACGCGAGATAACCGAAGAGTGAGCTGATGCGGAATTGGCTTTTGCCGAATTCGAGTTGCAGATCCGCAGTCTGGCCGGTGTCGTCCGCTTCGCGCGGACTGACGACGACGGCGAGAAAGTGTGTCTCGGCGAGCACGTTCGCTTCGCGCGCGGGCCAGACGAGCTGGCCTTCGTGGACGATGGCGCGTTCGGATGGCAATTGGCTGATGGCGGTTTCGATGACAGGACACCATTGGCGCGCGAGAAGCCAGACGACGCACCCGGCCACGGCGGCGGCGGTGACGAGTTGCGCGACGAGCAAACGGCCGAAAGGCGCACGGGCGAACGCGGCGACACCGCCGAAACTGAACGGCTGCGACGCGTCGGGCGCGGTGGTTTTTGTGGCGGCGGATTCCACGGATTGATTCAGCAAGACGGCGTGCGTGCCGTCAAGGGACTGACGTTGTGAACTGCGCGGACTTCACGCCGCGTGGCGATGGTTCAAGCCTTTTCCTGCGCCACTTCCGGTTGGCCTTGCGGCGGCACGACGACGACGGGAAACGGATAGCGCAGCTTCATCACATCGTCCACGAGCACTTCGACTTGATAGACGCCGGGCGCGGTGAACTCGATCTGGCCGAAGATGGAGGCGTTCGTTGCGTGATGCGCGGGATCGGCGAGCGCGAACTTCACCTGGCTTTGGCGCAGCACCGTGGTCTGGTCTGGCGCGATGAGCCGCACCGTCTCGGTGAAGGCGCCGACGCCGGCGGTCCAGCGGCTGAAGATGCAGAGCTTGAGCGCGGTGACGGGCAACTGCGGCACGCGCAGGAAACCGAGCACGCCGACGAGGATGAAGTTGCCATTGGCCTCCTGTCGGATGTCTTCGCAGAGCAGCGAGCATTGGAGGTCGGGAAGGATGCGAGCGGGGTTCATATAAAATAAGTGTGGGTTAGCGTGTGGCGAGTTCGGCGGCGCGCGTGGTGTTGGCGAGCAACATGGCGATGGTCATCGGGCCAACGCCGCCGGGGTTCGGGGTGATGAGGCCGGCGATCGGCTGGACGTTGGCGAAATCCACATCGCCCACGAGCCGCGAGCCGCTTTTCGCGGACGGATCGGGAAGGCGATTGACGCCGACATCCACGACGACCGCGCCGGGTTTCACCATGTCTGCTTTCACGAACTCGGCGACGCCCATCGCGGCGATAATGATGTCCGCGCGGCGGCAATGCGCCGCGACATCGCGAGTGCGCGAATGGCAGAGCGTCACCGTGGCGTCGGCATGTCGCGCTTTCTGGCAGAGGATGGCGGCCATCGGTTTGCCGACGATGTTGCCGCGGCCGAGGATGACGATCTCCGCACCGGCGATTTTCACGTCGGCGCGGATGAGCAATTCGTGGACGCCAGCCGGTGTGCAGGGGTGGAAACCGGTTTCGTCGCCGAGCATCAGTTTGCCGACATTGATCGGATGGAAACCATCCACGTCCTTGTCGGGCGAGACGGCTGCGAAGATTCGCGATTCGCTGATGTGCTTCGGAAGCGGCGCCTGAATGAGAATGCCGTGGACGGCGCGGTCGGCGTTCAGTTGAGCGATGATTGTGAGCAGTTCGGCTTCGGTGGCGGTCTCGGGTAGGACGCGCGTTTCGGAAGCGATGCCGAGACGGGCGGAAGTTTTCTCCTTCATCCCGACGTACACCTTCGAAGCGGGATCCTCGCCGACGCGTACGAAAACTTGTTTGGGCTCGATGCCGCGGGATTTGAGGGCCGAAACGTGCTGGGCAGTTGCGGCGTGGATTTGCTCGGCGATGGCGCGGCCATCAATGAGATTGCCGGCGGCCACGGTCAATTATCCGTCGTGCGGAGCGTCTCGATCTTGAGTAGAGGCGTGTCGGCCCAGCGCGGGTCGATGGCTTCCTCGCCGCTCACCAGCACGCGACGGCCCTTGAGGAGGTTCATCGGCACGTTGGTGTTGGTGGTGTGAAGGTAGTTGATGACCTTGCCGGTCTCGGGATGCTCGAGGACGTACTCGGCGGGGGCCTGAATGTTCAGCGTACGCTGGATGATGCCCTCGCGTGTGACGAGGCGGATGGGAAGAGGGGCCGCGACGACGGGCGTGGGCGGGACGATCGGCGCCTCCACCTTTTTGGCGACGGTCTTGGGCTTGGTCGCGGTGTGGAAGATGGCCTTGTACCACGGGAGCTTGTTGGTGCTGGTGATGGCGGCGACCGGCTCCACCTGCTTCGGCGCTTCCGTTTTGGTCGGAGGCGTCGGCGTGACGATTTTCGGATCGTCGGTTTTGGCCGGAGTCTTTTTGTTGCCTTTGGGCGTGGCGGTTTTGGCGGCCACCACGGGGATCGGTGGCGAAGGGAACGCTTCGCTCACACTGTTGGTCTCGGGCGTGGGCGGCTTCGTGAAACTGGTGATGGGAACGCTGATGATGTTGGTGGAAGGGAGAGCCACGACGTTCGTTCGCGGTGTGGTCGGGGGTACGGTGACGATGTTCGAGGCTTCCTCGCGCTGGAGCAAATCAGAAGCGACGAAGACCGCCGCGGTCGCGGGCGATTCGATTTCCATCCACTCGCCGACGGTGCGGACGGGCTTGACCACCGCGCCTTTGTCGAGGCGGCAGAGGACGCTGAAATGCTCGCCGGGACCGGCGCGGACATTGAGTTTGCTGGGGATGACGGCCTTGGTCTGCGCGTCAATGAACCCGGCGTGGATCCAGACGAGCGTGTCGGCGGGGAGTTGGATGCGCAGCCACTTCACCGGCTCGCCGGCCTTGGGGGTCTTCACGGTGATCTCCTCGAGCACGGTCACGACCTCGCCCTTCTCGAGTTGGATGACTACTTCGCTGCTCAAGCTGGCGGCGCCACGCGCGTTCGTGCGGGCCTGCTTGACGACCGCCTTATCGGCCGCCTGCGCGCCAATCAAGCCGGCAAAAAGAACGAATAATCCGATCCGCTTGGAAGTGTTCATAGTTTGGGTAGTAAAGATTTAATCTCTGGTTCTGTCAACGTCCGCCATTTACCCGGTTTCAGCTCCGCGAGTTTGATTGGCCCGATCTGAATCCGCTGTAATCGTTCGACGACCATCCCCAGACTTTCGAAGAGGCGGCGCACCTCGCGGTTCTTCCCCTCGGCCAGTTCCAGCTCCACATGGCTGCGCGTGTTGTTCGAATCGATGATCCGCGCCTTCTCGGCCTTGAGCATGTCGCCCATGTGCCGCACACCCACGGTGAAACTCTTCAACTGCCTGGGCTCCACGCGGCCGGTCACTGTGGCCAGATACTTCTTGCGGATACCGTAGCGCGGGTGGGTGAGTTGAAGCGCGAACTCGCCGTCGTTGGTCATGAAAATCAGCCCCTCGCTCTCGCGGTCGAGCCGGCCGACCGGATAGAGGTTGCCCCATTCCTTGGGCAGAAGTTCGCCGACGATACTCCGCCCCAGCTCATCCGAACGGGTGCAGAGATAACCGCGCGGCTTGTGAAGGGCGACGTGAAGCTTGCGCTTGAGCTGAACCCGCTGGCCCTCCACCGCGACGCGATCGACGGCGGGATCCACCTTGGTGCCGAGCTCGCGGACGACCTTGCCGTTCACCTCCACGCTGCCGGCGCGGATGAGCAGCTCGGCGGCGCGCCGAGAGGCGACGCCCGCCTCGGCGAGAAACTTTTGGAGGCGCAACATCGCGTCGAGGGAACGGTCGGGGGAGGACTATTCCTCCGGCTTCGTCTTGCGCAGGCCGGTGATGCGGTCGCCGTCCTTCCACTGGCCGCGCTTCTTGAGCAGGGCAGCGCGCTCGAAGCGCTTGAGGACATTCCGTTTCGCGCCGAGAGCGTTCGAGGCGCGCAGGCTGGGATGTAGTGACATAAAATGTACCGTTCGTTTGCGCGCCGCACCGCGACGCAGGAACGCAATTTCTAGCAGAGCCGCACGCTCGTGCCAAACGTTATTTTGCGATCACCCAGTGCACCGGGAAATGCTTCGGGACAACCCTGAATGCCTGAAAGGTATCGAACGCCACATTTTAGGTTGAAGCATGGATTGCGCGTGTCTTGATCCCGGGGAAGGGGTCTCCCGCGCGTGGATATCGGGCTTCAACCTGATTCCGACTCTTTTGTTCTCCCAGCTTGGCGGCGATGGGAGGCGTTCGTTGGCGAGCTAGCGGCGGATCATCCCTTCTTTCCTAAAATCCGGTCCATCGAATCGCTCGTCTGCCAAATGAGCGCCTCGGGGTAGTGGGGGTAAGGGTGGAAATACTCAAAGGTCAGGAAGCCGCGGTAGTTGATCTTGTCCAACTCCTCCAGCAGCGCGGGCCAGTTGGTCGTGCCATCGAGCAGCGGGCGGAAGGTTTCGAGGGAGAAGTCCGTGCCTTTCTTCGTGAACTCCTTGAGGTGAATGTTCTGGATGCGCTTGCCCATGATCGGCACCCAATGTTCCGCGTGCTGGAACATCGCGATGTTGCCAGTGTCGTAGTGGATGCGGACGCGGTCGTTGCCGAAGTGGTCCACGAACGCGTTCATCTCCATCGGCGTCATCAGGAAGCCGTTGAAGAAGATGTTCTCCATGTTGAGATAGACCTTCTGCTTCGCGGCGGTCTTGGCGAGGACGGCAATGGCTTCCTTCGCGCGTTGCTCGCAGATGTCGTTGCGCACCGGCTCGTGGTCGGTGCGCCACGGGATGTGGACCGCGCCGGGGACGACGAGGACGTTCTCCACGCCGAGGTCGCTG
>SIAT01000041.1 GCA_009691645.1 Pedosphaera sp.
GAACGGCTCCGGACTGAGTGAACGGCGTTCTTGAGGCTGACGTAGAAAACACCGGCGGGGAAAAGCTGGGTGACGCCGAACGGATTGTGCGCATCACTCACAGCACGCAGGACGCCGAGATAGGAGAGAAGCTGCAGCTCGAGGCCATTGTGAAGTTTGGTCGCATCGAGACTGCGACCGCTCGACTTGTAATCGAAAACCGCCACGAGCGCGCCTTCCTCCAAACCGTCGCGGCAGAGATCCACGCGATCGATCCGACCGCGCAGAAGCAGGGCGCGGCCGCCGGCCAGTTCAAGCCGCCACGCCGGCAACGGGCTTTCCGGTAAGCCGAATCCAACCTCGACCGCGACGGGATCGAACCGGTTTTGTGGCATCCATCCGATGAGCACCTCCACGAGCCGCTGAACAGCCTCGATCAGCGCCTCGCCGGCAAACTCACTCGCCTTGCTGCCGAGGAACACCCCGTTCTTGAACTTCGGAAGAAGCTCCCGGCCAATGGCCGCGACCATCTCCGAAGCCGCACTGGGTGCGAGATCGCGCCACTGACGCTTTGACTCCATGACAGCCGCATGGAATTGCTTGAGTAGATCGTGTTGAAAATTTCCCTTCTCCCGAGGGTCCACTTCAAATTCCTTCCGTTCCTCCGCCAGCAGGCTGCGCGATACGAAAAATTTGAACGGACACGCGGCGAATTGCTCGAGCGCGGTGACCGACGTTTTGATTTCCTTTCCGTGAATCTTCTCCACGAGCGACTCGGCCAACTGCGGCGCCTGTCTCAATCCCGCAAGCCGGGCGCGGGCTTCTCGCAACGGGCAAAAGACATCCAGTGATTCCAGTTGGGCCAGACTCTCCACGCGCGTCCCGTCGATGCCGTTCCGCAACAGCGGCCGCTCCAGCTCCACAGCATGTTCGGCCACCACCCACTGACGCCGCCACGACGCCTCTGTTTCCTCCGCAGCAATGTCCACTTCAAGGTCCGGAAACAGGTGCTTCAGATGGTCGAGAAAGAAGGAACGGTTGCACGGTTTCCCATCGGTCCCACGGCTTGCCGAAGTGAGCACCAGCCGTTCGGAGGCGCGGCTGCACGCGATGTAGCCGAGGTACCGTTCGCATCCGATTTGCTGGTACGCGTTCGGTCCCATCTGTGCGCCCGCATCCGCAAGTTTCTCCCGCTCTCTCTCCGTGAGCAGGATGGGGGGCGCCGGACGCGCGGGGAAAATGCCTTCGTTCATCCCGAGCACAATGGCCAGACGCAGGTTCGGATTGCGCGAGCGGTCAACGGCGCCAATGAGCACCTGATCGAGCGCGGGTGGCACAAGCCCGATGGTCATGCTCAAGAGGCCGGATTCTATCACCGGCAGCCATTGCGCCAGCGGCATGGCGGTGGTCGAAAAAGCCCGGGCAAGATTGGCGCGCCAATCCTGCATCTGCCGCCAAACCGTCGCGTGCGCGGCCCCGTTCCATTTCTCCAACTGTTCCTCAACGTCCAGCGCTTTCCAGAATTCCCCCAGCGCCGCGGCAAGCTGCGTCCCCGTGGGCGCGGCCTCCGTCATCGCCTTCAGCGCGGCGAATGGCAGGACGATTTCGCGGCGAACACTCTCGGAAACCGTGGCGGAAGAGATCCAGAATTCGCCGCCCTTCCAGCCGTTCCGCAGCGCGGCGTTCTCAAGTGCGTCCACCACCCCATCGGTGGCGCCGGCCAAACCGGTCTTCAGCGCGCCAAACCAATCCTCGTGCCGCCAGTCAAATGCCACCACACGCAACGCCGAGCGCGTGAGTTCGGCCAGCGGGTGATGCGCCGCCGACTCGCGGTGGTCGAGAAAGAACGGAATTTCGTACCGAGTGAAAATCCGGCGGACCACATCGTGATGCCCATCGAGCGAACGGAGCAAGACAGCGCAATCGCGATATCGACCGCCCTGGCCGCCGAGTTCTTTGGATCGAACGAATTTCAGAATTTCTCTCGCAGCCGTCACCGCTTCGGCCTCCGGATTAATGCAGGTGACGACACGGAGTGCCTGCTTGAAATCCGACGGAGCGGCAAGCGCCCGCTTCGAGCCAGCCCAGTTGGCCTCCAACTGGCGAAGCGTCGCGCTTTTATCAAAGCGGCCGGGTTGCTCCCCTCGTTTCAACAGGTCAACTTTGAAGCTACATTCCGGCAGCACCTTCATCTTCTCCCGACATGCGGCGAACGTGCGACCCACAAGCGCCCAACACGACAGCCAATCCGACGCCTCTTCCGACAACGGTGTCTGATCCAGACAGAAAGCCAGCGTCGTCTGCGGACAATACGGCAATAGCGCCGCCAGAAAACCCTGCTCCTGCGGCGTCATCTCCGCAAACCCATCCATCCAAATCCCACCGAGCGCGAGCGACGGCGTACCCGCAGCCCGGCCGGCCTTCGTCAGCGCACTGGCAGCGATGTCCAACAGGCGATTGGCATCCTCAATCTTTTCCCCTTCCAACCATTCAAGATAGGCTCGGAGAAGGAGCGCGAGGTCGTGCAGCTTTCCTTTCAAGGACGGCGACGCGTCGGGCCTTTCGGTTAATTTGGCGAGTTGCTGCGATCCAATTTGGTGGCGCTGCAATTCGCGCAGCAGCAAGCTTAACTGCTGTGCGAAGCCGGGCAGTCGCGCGGTGGCGTGGAAGATCTTCAGTTCTTTGGAACGCTGCATCAGCAGGGCACGCAAAAGCATGAGCCGGCCTTCCTCGCTCAGCAGCTCCGGCTCGGGCTGACCGAGCTGCTCGAGGACAAACGTGGCGAGCCGTTCGAAAGAGAGGATGTGCAATCGAGTGTAGCCTTGCAGACCTCCCTCTTCCAACAACTGCCGCTCGAGCTGGTAGGTGGCCTGTTTTGGCGCGAGCAGGATCAATGGCGGCCCATCGGGAGAGCGCTTCAGTTCGGCACGAATTTCAGCAAGGCAGGTGAATGTCTTGCCACTGCCAGCCGGGCCGAGGAGGAACCGAATGGGCGGCGCGGCGTTCATCGCTTACTCGGAATCTTCGACCCCACTTGCTCGGCCCGCGTCCACACAAATGCCGCGCTTGCTGCCGGCGATGAAGTCGAGCATCTGGCGCGCGGGTCCATCCGTGAACTCGTGCTCGGCGGCCTGAAGCGCCTGACTAAGATTCAACCCGCGACGGAAAAGCACGTGGTAAAGTTTCTTCAACTGCAGTCGCTGCTCGGCCGGCACGCCGGCGCGGCGCAAACCGACGATGTTCAAACCGCAGAGATGATTCATGCCGTTGCGCACGATGCAGAAGGGCGGCACATCCTTCGTCGCGGCCGCACCGCACTGCATCAACGCCAGCGTGCCGATGCGACAGAACTGGTGGGCCATCGTGTTGCCGGAAAAAAAGACGCGGTCGGCCACCTCGACGTGACCCGCGAGGAGTGCGCCGTTCGCGAGAACGACGTGGTTGCCGACGACCGAGTTGTGGCCCACGTGGCTGTGAGCCATCAACAAGTTGTGCGAGCCGAGCACCGTATCTTCCCCCAGCTTGTTCGAACAGTGGACGGTGACGTGCTCCCGAAAGGTGTTGTCGTCGCCGATGCGCAGCCGCGTGGGCGCGGCGTTGTATTTCAAATCCTGCGGCGCATCGCCGATCACGCAGCCGGCGTGGAAACGGTTGTTCGCGCCCATCGTCGTCTGGCCGGTGATATGAACGTGTGGCCCGACCACGCAGCCGGGACCGAGCACAACCCCGGCATCAATCACCGCGTACGGACCAACGGTGACCGTGGAATCGAGCCGGGATTTCGGATGAATGAGAGCAGTCGGATGAATCATTTTCTCCGCCACGAAGTAACACGGGCGCGCACGAATGGGAATGAGGATTTGAACCGCGCCACTTTTGCTCAGCCGTAAAAATGTCCCAACTCGCGCAACGAGACGTAATCACGCGCGCGATCGGGCGTGCGCCGGCCGAGGATGACGTGATCGAGCACCTCAATCTTGAGCAACTGCCCGGCGCGAATGAGATCACGCGTCACCTTGATATCCGCCTCGCTCGGCGCAGGATCGCCGCTCGGATGGTTGTGAACGAGCACCACCGCAGCGGCGTTGGCAGCGATGGCCGCACGAAAAACTTCACGCGGATGGACGAGCAACGTGTCGAGTGTGCCCTGCGAGACGCGTTCCACGCGGATGAGACGGTGGCGGGTGTTCAGTAGCAGCGTCTGAAACGTCTCGACCTCGTAGGCCCGATTTTCCTCGCGGAGCAGATCGGCCACGCTGCTGGGATTGTCGAGCGCGGGCGATTCCTGCCGCAACTCGGCGGCCATCCGGCGGGCGAGCGTGAAGGCGGCCTTCAACGTCACCGCTTTGTCGCGACCGACCCCGCGCACGCGGCACAGTTCCTCGAGTGAGGCGCGCGCCAGATTATCGAGCGTTCCAAAACGCGAAATCATCTCCCGACCGACATCCACCGCCGAGGCGCCGCGCAGGCCGGTGCGGAGCAGAATGGCGATCAACTCGGCGGCGTTCAACGCGTCCGCGCCGTGCGCAGCGAGGCGTTCACGCGGACGCTCGCTGCTGGGCAGATCCTTGATGCGGATGCCGGTGGTCATCGGAAACGCGCCAATGAAGCACGGGTTCAGCGGTTATGCAAACGACGGCGCAGACCGAAGCCGGCCCGGCTATCACGCCAAATCACTCACGATGAACGCCGCGAATTCCGCGTGGAGATGGGGCGGGATGCGAGCTTTGAAGCGCGCGGTCTCGCCTTCGTAGTCGCGTTCGATCACCTGGCCGACCGCGTGCAGTCGCGCGATGGCAGCCGAGGCGTTGTGCGGGATGGCGAGATCGAGAAACTCGCGGATAGGCCGAAGCGCCGCGCCCAGTTCATCCATCAACGCCGGAAAACCCGAGCCGGTGCGCGCGGAAACGGCCACGGCGCGCGGGTATTGAGCCAGCCATTGCCGGACGAAATCCTCGCTCTCGAACCGGTCAATTTTGTTGAAGACCATCAGCATCGGTTTATCCGCCGCGCCGATTTCCGCCAGCACAGCGTTCACAGACTGTATCTGCTCGTCGGCTTGCGGATGGCTGACATCGACCACGTGCAGGAGCAAATCGGCCTCGACCACTTCCTCGAGCGTGGCCTTGAAAGCCTCGACGAGACCGTGCGGCAACTTGCGGATGAAGCCGACGGTGTCGCTGAGCAGCACGTTCTGATTCGTCGGCAGGCGCAGACGACGCGTCGTGGGATCGAGCGTGGCGAATAGTTTGTCCTCGGCCAACACCGCCGCGCCCGTGAGCGTGTTCAGCAAAGTGGATTTACCGGCGTTGGTGTAACCGACGATGGAAGCCAGCGGCCATTGATGGCGCTGGCGGCCCTGCCGTTGCGTCTCGCGCTGGCGCCGCACGGTGTCGAGCTCCTCCCGGATTTTTTCGATGCGACCTTGAATCTTGCGGCGATCGGTTTCGAGCTGTGTCTCGCCCTCGCCGCCGATGGATCCCGTGGCACCGCGCTGGCGCGAGAGGTGGGTCCAGAAACGCGTGAGCCGCGGCAACAGATACTCGAGTTGCGCGAGTTCGATCTGCAGCTTGCCCTCGCGCGTCCGCGCGCGTTGGGCGAAAATCTCGAGGATCAGCGCCGTGCGATCCATCACGCGGCAGCCGAAAATCTTGTCGAGATTACGCGCCTGCGCGGGTGTCAGCTCGTCGTCGAAAATGACGGTGTCCACTTCGTTGGCGCGGCATAGTTGGGCGAACTCTCCGGCTTTGCCCGCACCGATGAAGGTGGCGGCCGTGGGGGCCACGAGCCGCTGCGTGCCGTCGCCGACCACGACAGCGCCGGCGGTCGTCGCCAACTCGGCCAACTCATCGAGCGACTCGCGGCTCGCGAAACCGTCGCCGCTTTTCAGCTCCAGCCCGATGAGGAATGCCCGCTCGGTCTTCTTGTCGTTGGCGTAGTATGCTCTCAAGTTTCCATCAAAACGCTATCACGGCTGGACTCCGCCGGACGATTCTTTTGCAACGGCCAGCACGCGTGTGACGATCTGCGCCGCCGTTTCGCTGGCGGAGACTTCCATCCAGTGCGCGTTCATCTGCTGACGAAACCAGGTGCGTTGGCGACGGGCGAACTGCCACGTTTTCGTCTTCACCAGCGCGACGGTTTCGATCAGTGACCGCTCGCCGCGCAAATGCTCGACCACCTGCCGGTAGCCGATGGCCTGCATCGCGGTGCGGTTCCGGTCGAGGCCGTATTCGAGAAGCCGGCGAGTCTCATCTACCAAACCGCGGCGGAACATCTCGTCCACGCGGGCTTGGATGCGCGCACGGAGGTCCACGGGATCGCGCTGCAAACAAAGGAGGCGCGGCGCGGCGCGCAGGTCCCACGCGGCGCGTTGCTCAGCGAACGGTTTGCCGGTGAGACGGATGACTTCGAGCGCGCGGACGAGACGCCGCGGATTCTGCCGGTCAATCTTCGCGAACGTCGCCGGATCGGCCTGCTCCAACTCGCGCAGCAGTGCCTCGAGCGGAGTGGCCTCGAGCGTGGCCCGGAGCAGCGCATCGGACGGCGGCGCTTCACCGAGTCCCTCGAAATAGGCGCGGAGGTAGAGGCCGGTGCCGCCACAGAAAATCGGCACGTTACCGCGTGCGCGGATTTCCCCCTCAGCAACACGCGCGAACCGGACGAAATCGCCGGCGCTGAACGACTCGGTCAGTTCGACGACATCGACAAGGTGATGCGGAATCTGCGCGCGTTCCTCGGCGCTGGGCTTGGCTGTGCCGAGATCGAGGCCGCGATAGACCTGCATCGAATCCACGCTGATGATCTCGCCGCCAATCTGATGGGCGAGATGCAGTGCGACGGCGGATTTGCCGGCGGCGGTGGGGCCGACGAGGAAGAGGGAACGGAGCGCTGTGTCCTTCGCCGGCATGAGGCGAGTCACTTCGCGTTTTCGCCAGTCGGCGAGGATGGCGCGGCCTTGGCCGGCTCTCCGTTCTCCCGCCACGACATGAGGAAGAGCAGGCCGACGCCAACGCAGATGGCGCTGTCGGCGATGTTGAACGCGGGAAAACCGAGCTCCACGCCGCTCTCGCGGCGGCAGACGTAGAAGCGGATGAAGTCAATGACGTGATCCACGCGGAGGCGGTCGATGAGGTTGCCGATGATGCCGCCGAAGAGAAGGCCGAGGGCGATCTGCCCGAGTGCGGTGTCGGTGCCGAAGTGTCTGCGGCAGAAGAAAAGCACGAGGAGCGCGATGCCGGAGACAAGCGCCAGCGCGAGATTGTTGCCGTGGAAAAGACTCCAGGCGGCGCCGGTGTTTCCCCAGTGGACGATCTTGAAAAAGCCGTTGAGCAGGACGCGTTCTCCGAGGAATTCCAGATTCCGTGTGACGAGCAGTTTCGTCGCTTGATCGGAAACGAGAATGCCGAGCGCGACCAGAAAGAGGCTGCGTTCGGCGTGCCGGTTCATCTGGGGAGCCGCTGCTAGTTGATCCGCATCGGCATCAGCACGTAGAGGAACGGGCCGTTGGTTTTGAGGACGCCGGGGCTCAACTCGTCGCGCAGCTCGATGTACACTTCGTCGCACGCCAGCACTTTGAGGGGGTCCATCATGTAGGCCGGATTGAAGGCGACGGTCATCTCGGGTCCTTTGTAGTTGATGGCGATGCTTTCGCGACCTTCGCCGACCTCGGGCGTGTTCGCAGCAATGGTGAGATTGTTTTTGGAGAAGGTGAGTTTCACCGAGTTCGCCTTGTCGCTCGTCATCAACTCCGCGCGACGAAGCGCCTGAAGAAGTTCTTCGCGACCGAGTGTGATGCGTTCCTTGGTTTCAGTGGGGATGACTTGACGGTAGTTCGGGTAATTGCCCTCGACGAGTTTGGAGCAGAGGAGCAACGGGTGGCCCTTCTCGGCGGTGAGAGTGAAAGCGACTTGGTTTTCGTTCAGGCGAATCTCCACTTCGCCTTTCGCCTGCAGGAGCCGGTTCAACTCGCCCACGGCTTTGGCGGGAACGATGAACTCCACACCGTCTTCTTTGCTTTGCGAGATGTCTTCTTCGACGAGCGCGAGACGCCGGCCGTCGGTGGCCACCATCGTGAGTTTTTCTTTCTTGAGGCTGGTGAAGATGCCGTTGAGCACGTAGCGCGACTCGTCGGTGGAGATGGCGTAGGACGTCTTGCGGAGCATCTCCTTGAGCTTCTCCTGCGGGAGCGAGAACTTGCGGTTGTCTTTGAAGCGCGGCAACGGCGGAAACTCATCAGCCGGCAATCCGTGAATCTTGTAGTACGAAGCTCCAGCCTGCACAGAGCAGATGTTCTTTTCATCCACCGACAGCTCGATCTCCGCCACCGGCAATTCGCGAACAAGCCCAAAAAGCCGCTTCACCGGCAGCGTGGTCGCGCCGGCCTTTTCCACTTTCGCATCCACGGAGCAGACGACGCTCACATCGAGATCGGTCGCGGTCAGCTCGAGCCGGTTCTCCTCGGCGCGAATGAGCACGTTGGAAAGGATGGGCAGGGAGCTGCGGTTGCCCACGATGTTTTGAACCGCTTGGAGACCGTTGATGAATTGTTCCTTGGAAATGGATATCTTCATGGCCGTTAAAGAAAGAAAGAATGTTCAGTATCTATCACTATTAATAAGGGCTGTGGATAAGGCAAACAACTGTGAGTGTCAAGGGAACTACAGGCCAAAACAGGGCAAAACAGAGGTTCAAAGAGTGACCAAGAACTTTGTGAACAGAAAGCCAACTCTGCGAAGAACCCCGGGTTATTCCAGCCGCTGACAAACAGTTCACAGGCAGGTCACTCATAATTCACCTCCGCGAGCGCGGTTAATCACAGCCGGCAACGCCACACAGACCAGTTCCACCTCGTCCATCGTGGACTCGCGGCCGACCGAGAAACGCACGAGTGCGTTCGATTCCTCCGCATCGCAGCCCATCGCCATCAGCACGTGCGAAGGCTCGAGTGAACCCGTTGAGCACGCTGAGCCGCTCGAGGCGCAAATGCCTTCCAAATCCAACCCGGCGAGCAGAACGATGCTGTCGCAACCATTCACGCTAAAGGAAACCGTGTTTGCCAGACAGCCGTCGGATGGCGAGCGATGGGTCACGCTCGGAATAGAACCCGCCGCTTCGCGCAACCTCGCGGCGAGCGGAGCGAGCTTCTCGCGATTGAAGACCGGTGTTCTTACGAAACGCTCGATGGCCTCCGTCATCCCGGCGATGGCAGGAATGTTTTCCGTGCCCGCTCGCCGTTCATTTTCGTGCCCGCCGCCGAACAGAATCGGATCCGGCAACAACGGCGAACGGACAAACAACGCACCCGCGCCTTTCGTCCCGTGGAATTTGTGCGCGCAAATCGAGACGAGATCGGCGTTGAACTGGTGAATGCCGGCGAATGGCTCCTTGCCCAGCCACTGCGCGGCGTCGGTGTGGAATAAAACACCCCGTTCACGGCAGATCGCGCCCAGTTCGGCGACCGGCTGGAGCGTGCCGACCTCGTTGTTGGCCGCCATCACCGAGACCAAAACCGTGTCCGGCCGCAGCGCCTTCCGCAAATCGTCCGGCGACACGCGCCCAGCGCGGTCCACCGGCAGCAAAGTCACCTCGAACCCCTCCTTTTCACGGAGATATTCACAGGGATGGAGGATGGCGTGATGTTCGACCGCCGAGGTGATGATGTGTCGGCCTTTATCGCGAAAGCGGCGGGCCACTCCGAGCACGGCGAGGTTGTTGCTTTCCGTACCGCCGGAGGTGAAAATCACCTCGCTCGGTTTGCAGGCGAAAACCCTCGCCACCCGGTCGCGTGCGTCATCGAGAAACGCCCTCGCCCGTCGGCCGACGTGGTGGATGCTCGAGGGGTTGCCGAACTCGCCCTCGAGAAACGGCAGCATCGCGGTGCGCACGGCCGGATCGAGCGGCGTGGTCGCGTTGTAATCGAAATAAACCGTGCGCACGCCTACCTCCTAACTCATACTCGCGGCCGATGCCAGAATGGGTTGTTGCCATCTTGTTGGGCGTGATTGAGGGGGTCACCGAGTTCCTGCCCGTCAGTTCCACCGGCCACCTGCTCATCGCCCAGCGCTGGCTTCCGCGCCAGAGCGATCTTTTCAACATCGTCATCCAGAGCGGCACCGTGCTTGCCGTGCCCGTGGTTTTTGCCGGGCGGCTTCGCCAAATGATCGAGACGCAGCGCGAACCCGCCACGCGTTCCCATCTCGGAAAAATCGTTTCAGCCTTTTTTATCACTGGTTTTGGAGGATTGGCGCTCGATAAATTAGGTCTGAAACTGCCCGAGGATGTCGCGCCTGTGGCGTGGGCCACACTGATCGGCGGTGTGTTTTTCCTGTTGGTCGAACGTTGGAAAAGTGGAGCGCGAAGTGGAGCGCGCGCCGCCGTCCCCGTGACGCAGGAAGTGACGTGGACCATCGCGTTCGCCATCGCCGCCGCGCAACTGGTCGCCGCCGCGTTTCCCGGCGCGTCGCGTTCCGGCACGACCATCTTGGTCGCGCTCCTGTTCGGGTTGAGTCGGCCGGCTGCCGTCGAGTTTTCTTTCCTTCTCGGCGTTCCCACCCTGCTGGCTGCTGGCGCGTGGAAAATTTACAAGGCGCTCCGGCACACCGCGGCGGACGAGTGGCTGATAATTTTGATCGGCTCGGTCACGGCCGCGCTCACCGCTTTCGTGGTGGTGAAATGGCTTCTGCGATTTGTCCAAACGCACACGTTTATCGCCTTCGGCTGGTATCGCGTCGTGCTCGGTCTGCTGTTGTTGATTTGGGTCACCTGAAAAGCCGACAAAACCGAGCCACGCCGTTTCATTCAGCAGCGGCAAGCGTGAAAAAAGACCGCTTATTCACGAGTTGTTCACAATTAAAGAACTGGGCGGCTCCGCGCTTGAGTCGAGTTTTCTAATCGTTATTCTACCGCGATGGTTCGACTTTACTTTCGCTGTTTCCTCTGGCTGACAGCGCTCGCTTGGTGCGCGGCGCTTTCGGCCCAGACCATCTTGGTGAAACCGTATGTGCAGGCGGGCCGCCAGACGGCGCTGGGCACGACTGATAGCAGGGTGATTGTCTGGCTCACGGACGTGCAGCCGGGGCAGTTCGAGGTGGACTTCGGCGCCACGACGAACTTCGGCCGTCTCTCCCGGCCGATTGTCACGCCGCTCGAGTTCGGCAAGGAAGGTCGTTACCTGAAGTACTCTGCGTACCTCGGCCGGTTGCCACTCGATGGCCAGCTCCACTACCGCGTGCGTTTGGGCGAGCAGATCATCCGCGCCGGCGTGGTGGCTGCGCGCAAGTCGGCGACCAACACGGTGCAGTTCGTGGTGGTGGGCGACACGGGCGATGGCAAAGCTGACGAGCGGAAGATCGCCTATCAGATCGGCCGCGCCGCGCCGGAATTCGCCGTGATCGTTGGCGACATCGTTTATCCGCGCGGTACGGTGAAGGAATATCTCAGGAATTTCTGGGGCCCGTACAACAACACCGTCGATGCCGGGCCGGACACCGGTGCGCCGGTGATGGGCACGGTGCCGTTCTACGGCGTGCTCGGCAATCACGATGTGGGCGCATCGAATCTCGCCACCGTGGCGGACGGACTCGGTGCATTTTACTTTTTCCATCCGCCACGCAACGGCCCGCCTCCGCTCCGCTCTCATCTGCGTGTGCGCGGAACGGAGATTCAGCTCGCGGCGTTCAAGCTGGCCGCCTCGGACGCTTATCCGGACCTCAGTTTCTACTCCTTCGACAACGGCGCGGTGCACGGCCTCTGCATCGACGCCAATCGCCACGTGGATTTCACCGAGAAGGCGTTGCTCGAATGGATCCGCGCCGATCTCACCTGCAGCCGCGCGCCGTGGAAGCTCGTCTTCTTCCATCACCCCGGTTTCCAAGCCACGCTCGCCCACTATCGCGAGCAGCAGACGCGCGTGCTCGCGCCGCTCTTCGAGGAGTGCGGGGTGGCCATCGCCTTCGCCGGCCACGTGCACAATTATCAGCGGAGCAAACCGCTCAAGTTCAAGCCTGCACAGGCCAAGCCCGACCGCACAGGCCAGGTGAATGGTGAATTCACACTCGACGAACAGTTCGACGGCTCGACGAACACCGTGCCGCAAGGGGTGATTTACGTGGTGACTGGCGGTGGCGGCGCGGGGCTTTACAAGCCCCGCGTCGAAGAAGTGGACCCGCGGTTCCAGCCCCCTGCTGCGAACTGGGTACCGTTCACCGCGCAGTACATCGCCGACCGCCACTCGTTCAGCCTCGTGCAGGCCGATCCGCAAAAGCTCGTGCTGCGCCAACTCGACGAGGACGGCTTCGAGGTGGACCGCATCACGCTCACCAAACCGTTGCCCAGCGTGTTGCCGCCAAAATCCGCAGCCACGAACGCGCCCCCCGCCAGCCCGAAGTGACCGCGCATCGGTTTACCCGTATCAGCTCGCCGGCTCGGGTTTCTGCGCCCTCGGAAAACCGGGGGCTGGCAGACCTGCTGGAATCGCCGAGGACAGGAACAGGCGACAGAGCAACAGCACGGCCCAGCCGATCAGAAGGATTTGCTCCGGCGGCGTGGTGTATCCGCATCCGCCACCACCGCCGCCGCCACTGCTCTCCGAAACCGCTAATGTGGCCGCATTACTGGTGACGCTGCCGTTTGCATTGGTGA
>SIAT01000042.1 GCA_009691645.1 Pedosphaera sp.
CGCGCTCTTCGGCAAGCACCCGAACGGCTCCGCGCTTCCCGCCGCGAACCTCTGCGTCCGCGCGCCCTCGCTCCTCGAAGTGCGGTTGCCCGCAGACTTGGTGGAAGGTTGCGAATTTGTGGCGACGGCCACGTTGCACCGCGAGACCGCTGCCGAAGGCAGCGTGCAAATGCAGGTGCTCACGACGAAGCCCACGAATGTGTCGGGCCTCGCGGCGGGCACGGCGACGGAGTTGGGCGGCAAAAGCACGTGGAGCGATGGCGAGCGGCCCATCGTTTCGGATTCGCCCATCCTCGTGCATGACGGCAGCGCGGCGCGCAAACGCATCGAGGCGGCGCTCGATCAGTTCCGCCAGATTTTCCCCGCGGCGCTTTGCTACACGAAGATTGTGCCGGTGGACGAGGTCGTCACGCTCACACTTTTCTATCGCGAGGACGATCATCTCAAGCGGTTGATGCTCGACGACGCGCAGTCCGCCGCGCTCGACCGTCTCTGGGCGGAGATGCACTTCGTGAGCCACGACGCGCTCAGGCTCGTGGAAGCCTTCGAGCAGCTTTGGCAATACGCCACGCAGGATGCGGATCCGAGCGCGTTCACGCCGATGCGCGAACCGATCAAGCAACGCGCCGCGAAGTTCCGCGAGGAACTGGTCGCCGCCGAGCCGAAGCAATTGGAGGCGGTGGTGAACTTCGCCGAGAGCGCGTGGCGCAGAGCCGTCAGCGCGACGGAGAAGGACGATCTGCGCGCGCTTTACCGCACGTTGCGCGCGCAGGAATTGCCGCACGACACGGCGCTGCGCATGACGCTCGCGCGCGTGTTCGTCGCGCCGGTCTTCCTCTACAAACTGGAGAAGCCCGCGCCGGGCAAAGCGCAGGCGCCGGTGTCTGACACCGAACTGGCCACGCGGCTGAGTTATTTCCTGTGGTCCTCCGCGCCGGACGCCGAGCTGACCGGGCTCGCGACGGCGGGCAAGTTGCGCAATCCCGAAGTGCTCGCTGCGCAGACGCGGCGGATGCTCAAAGACGCGCGCGTGCGGCGGCTGGCCAACGAGTTTGGCGCGCAATGGCTGCACACACGCGACTTCGACAAGCTCGACGAAAAAAGTGAGCGGCACTTCCCGACGTTCGCCGCGGTGCGCGGTGCGTTGAACGAGGAGCCGGTCCGCTTCTTCACCGACTTTTTCCAGCGCGACGGCTCCGTGCTGTCGTTGCTCGACGCGGATCACACGTTTGTCAACGCGGCGCTCGCGCAGCATTACGGCATGGCGGGCGTGAGCGGCGAGGAATGGCGTCGCGTGGACGGCGTGCGTGCGCAGGGTCGCGGCGGCGTGCTGGGTTTCGGCGCGACGCTCGCCAGACAAAGCGGTGCCTCGCGCACCAGCCCGATTCTGCGCGGCAATTGGATCAGCGAAACGCTGCTGGGCGAACGGCTGCCGCGTCCGCCCAAAGGCGTGCCGGTGCTGCCGGAAGTGCCGCCGGCGGGTCTCACCGAACGCGCGTTGATCGAACAGCACAGCAGCGATGCGAAGTGCGCGGGTTGCCATGCGCGCATTGATCCGTTCGGTTTTGCGCTGGAACGTTACGACGCGATTGGCCGCCTGCGCACGAAGGATACGGCGGGCTTGTCCATCGATTCCCGCACACGCACGGCCGACGGCGCGGCGATGGACGGCATCAACGGTCTGCGCGACTATCTGCTCACGCAACGGCGCGACGCGTTCACGCGGCAGTTCTGCCGCAAGCTGCTGGGCTACGCGCTGGGACGCGGCGTGCAGTTGAGCGACCAGCCGTTGATTGACGCCATGCAGGCGCAACTCGCGGCGAAGGAAAACCGCGTCGGTGTCGTCATAGAAATGATTGTGCGCAGCCGACAATTCTGTGAGATTCGCAACCGTGAACATCCGGCAACGGAATAACCGCTCAAGCTCATGAACACACATCGCTTTAATCGCCGCGCGTTCCTGCGCGGTGTCGGCGTCACGATGGCGCTGCCGTGGATGGAATCTTTCACCGTGTGGGGCGACGAACCCAAAACCGCCAAGCCCGCGAGCGAGGCGCCGGTGCGGCTGGCCGTGCTGTTTTCCGGCAACGGATTTCACACGCGCGAATGGTGGGCGAAGGGCGAGGGCAAAAACATGGAGCTGGGCAAGGTGCTGGCGCCGCTCGCGGATTTCCGCGAGAAGATGCTGCTCATCCGCGGCCTCTACAACGCGGAGGCGCTGAAGGGAAACATCCACAGCTCGATGACGGGCAACCTGCTTTCGGGCGCGCCGCTGGCGTCGGGCGGCGACATCCGCTCCGGCACGAGCGTGGATCAGGTGCTCGCGCAGCGTTTCGGGCGCTCGACCAAAGTGCCCAGCCTCGTGCTCGGCTGCGAACATTCCAATCCGTCGGTCCACAAAAACTATTCGATGCTCTACAGCTCGCACATTTCGTGGAGCTCGCCGACGACGCCCACGCCGCTGGAGTTGTATCCGGCGCTGGCGTTTGACCGGTTGTTCAAAGACACGGTGAGCAAAGGCGACAAGAGCGTGCTCGATGCCGTGCTGGGCGACGCGAAGGATTTGCGCCGTCAGATCAGCGCGAACGATCAGCGCAAGCTCGACGAATATCTGGACTCCGTGCGCGAAGTGGAAACGCGCATCGACAACGCCGGCAAGAAAGGCGAGCTGCAAGGCTGGCGGCCGACGTTGGCCAAGCCGAACATTCCGCGCCCCGCCGAGGGCATCCCGCAGGACATCGGCGAGCACATGCGGTTGATGTGCGACATTCTCGTGCTCGGTTTCCAGACCGACACCACGCGCATCACGACGCTCAAGCTGAACAACGATCACAGCTCGCTGCGCTTCCCGAATCTCGGCGTGGATTACATGATCCACCATCTGCTCTCGCACAGCGACACCGCGGACTGGCTGAAGGTGAACCAGTTTTTCATCCAGCAACTCGCCTACATCGCGCGCAAGTTGGACGCCATTCAGGAAGGCACCCGCACCGCGCTGGACAACACGATGCTGATGTATTGCTCCTCGATGCTCACGGGCAACCATGACGCGTCGCAGTTGCCCATCGTGCTGCTCGGCGGCGGCGGCGGCCGGATCAAAGGCGGGCGCGTGCTCGACTACAACGGCAAGCCCGACCGCCAGATGTGCCGACTGCACCTCTCGATGATGGACAAGATGGGCGTACGCCCCAGCACCTTCGGCGACGCAAAATCGCCGCTGGAAGAAGTGTGATGTCGGCGCGGACGGCGGACCCGCAACGAACCCGGCGAGAGCGTCGCGGTTGCAATCCACGCGTCCCGTGGGCCGGGTCGCTGAGCTTGGGTCGTTAGATGCCATGAGCACCGCAGCCGTTTCCAAGTTCGAGTCGTTCGGAGAGGTGTTCGTTCGCAAGTATTGGGAGGCCGTCAAGAGCGGCGCTTTCTCGATGCCTCCGCATGAACCGGTGGAGGAGAGCATCGAGGAGTTGCTCTCCGAGGTTTCCCACCGGACGGAGTTTCACCGCGAAGGGAGTTTGCACGAGCTTCACATGGAGAATGCGCACGGAGATTGGTGGCGGTTTACATTTCGAGCCAGCGGTGGTCGCTGGGAGTTGGTTGGAGCATCAGCCCGTTCGGACAGCGAGATTCCGCACGACCTTCTTGGTCCAGTTTACGCGCCTCATTTTGCACCGCTGCTCCGCCATGTAGAGAGAGATGCGAATGAAACTAAGAGCATCTAACCCTGCGCTGCAGCGAATCCGGCAGCGCGCTCCTGCTGTGAAAACGCATGAGCGCTTGGTAATTTTCATCCTCAACAACACACCATGAAACGCACTTTCTGGCTCTGCCTCGCCATGGCCGCGTCACTGGCCGCTGCCGAACCGCCCGAGGATGCCAAGGAAGTGCAGGGCAGTTGGAAGCCTGACAAGGCCGAGTTGGGCGGGCAGCCGTTGCCCGACGCGGTGTTGAAGTTGATCAGCCTCAAACTCGACAAGGGTAAGTATGAAGTTTCTGTCGGCGGCAAACTCGACAAGGGAAATTACTCGATCGATCCCGCCAGCAAACCCAAGGGCATGAGCATCACCGGAACGGAAGGCCCGAATAACGGCAAGACTTTTCCCGCGATCTACGAGCTGAAGGGGGACAGGCTCCGCATCTGCTACGACCTTTCTGGCGCAAAGCAGCCGGCCGAATTCAAGAGCGTCGCGGGCACGCAACTCTATCTCGTGACTTACAGCCGCAAGAAAGAGTAGCCGGATTTGTCCGATGAACGAAACGCCGGACGATGTGCTGCAGCGAAGGTCGGCCTTCGCACCCGCTAAGAAACCGACACGGCGCGGTGCTCGTGTTGCTTTCCAGCGAGGGTGAGCTTGAGTTTGTCGCCCGCGCGCCGGCCCATCAACTGCGCGCCCAGCGGTGATTCCGGTGTGAGCACCAGCACTTCGTGGCCGTCCACCTCCACCTCCGTGCCGCCCGCCCGCGGCCCTATCAGGTAGAATGTCCGGACACCGCTCCCCTCCAACTCCACCAATGAACCGACCGCCACCGAATCAGTTGGCGCGAACGATGGCAGTCCAAGCGCTTGGAATTGCCGGCGTGATTCCTCGATCTCCGCCACTTGTCGTGCCTGTCCGCGCGCGAGATACGAGGCTTCCAGTCCGCGCGTGTCATATTTGCTCTCGGAGCGGTTCTGCTCGTCCGTCGCCTCGGCGAATGCCTCACGGGCAGCGCTCGTGTGCAATTCCAATTCGCTTGTGAGTTGCCCGACGATGCTCCGGATGACGTCCTGTTTGTTCACATCAATTACCGCGTGATCCAACCGCCGACACTGCCGCGGCGTGTCCCTTCCGCTCACCAATCCGTCGGCCGGTAGTCCTTCAGGAATTTTCCCCACGTGTGTTCGCCGGTGTTAAAGCCAGCGATGATCGGATCCACGATGCGCGCCGCGCCGTCCACGATATCCAGCGGCGGATGGAAGCGATGCTCCTTCACCTTGCGCTCGGCGATGTGCGCCGGGTCTTCGTCCGTCACCCAGCCCGTGTCCACGGCGTTCATGTGGATGCCGTCAGCGTGATAATCTGCCGCCGAAGTTCGCGTCATCATGTTGAGCGCGGCCTTGGCCATGTTCGTGTGCGGATGGCGCGTGGTCTTGAACTTGCGATAAAACTGCCCCTCCACCGCGGACACATTCACGATGTGTTTGTCGCGCTCGGCCGTGCGCAGCATCAGCGGTTTCAGCCGCGCATTCAGCACGAACGGCGCGATGGCGTTGACGAGCTGCACCTCGAGTAACTCCACCGTTGGGACTTCGGCGAGCATCAGCCGCCACGAATTGCGATCGCGCAAATCCACCTGCTGCAAATCCTGATCGAGCCGGCCATCGGGAAACAAATCCTTCTGCGCAGCGAGTTCCTCCGGCAACAGCGCCACCTGCGACAACGCCGCCGCGTGCGTCAATCCCGCGACTTCCGGCAGACGTTGCGTCAGCGCCGCCGCACCGCCTTCAGGCAGCAGATGGTAACCGCGCAATCCTTCGTACGCGCCGAGCAACTGTCGCGCATTCTCCGGCAGCGCAGACAGCGGCCCGCTCTCGCCCTCCATCATGTGACTATAAAAATCTGGCGGACGCCGCACCGTCTGGCAGGCGTTGTTGATGATGAAATCCAGCCGCGAACGCGTTGCCAAAAGATGACGGCAAAACGCCTCCACACTCGGCGTGTGCCGCAGATCGAGGCCGAAAATCTCCAGCCGATGCCCCCACTCCGCGAAGTCCGCTTCGGCAGTAAACCGTTTCGCGGCATCGCGCGGAAAGCGCGTGCTCATGATGAGCTGCACACCCGCGCGCAGCAGCTTGATGCCTGCTTGATAACCGATCTTCACGCGCCCGCCGGTGAGCAGCGCGACGCGCCCGCGCAGATCCGCCGACTCGGTGCGCTTGCGGAAGTTCAACTCCGCGCACGACGGGCAAAGCTGGTCGTAGAAATGGTGGATCGCCGAGTAATCTTGTTTGCAAACGTAGCAGCACTGCGGCTCGTTCACCTCGCGGAATTCCGCGTTGCCCGCGACTTCCTGCTGCTGAAAATTCAGCGGCGGGAAGACGTTGGGCGAGGTGAACACTTTTTCCCGACGCAACTTGCGGATGCCCGTCTCGTTGAGTTTGGCCTGCTCGCGCTGGATTTTTTCCGCCTTGCGCAGCTTCACCCGCGCCTTCACGAAGCGCCGACGCTCCTTCAAATCCGGGTTGTAAATCTCGCCGGCCGCCGTGACTAGCCGCTGGCGTTCTTCTTCCGGAATCCCGGCCAGCAACGCGCGGTTGGCCGCGACCGTTTCCAGCAAGGAAACTACGGCCAGCAATTGCTCCGTCAACGCCGCGGCGTCGGGCGCAGCAGCAGGAGTCACGTCAGCGGGAGGCATTTCCATTGAGGGCTATTTCCCATTGCCGTTTTTGAGCGACTCCAACTCACTCCACCGCGCGTAGAGCAATTCCGTTTTTCTTTTCGTGGCGTCCATCTTGGCTTTGAGTTCGCCAGCCTGCGACGCATGGTCGCGATGGAAATCCGGCGCGGCAAAGAGCCCTTCGATCCGCACAACCTCTGCGTCGAGTGCTTGGATCTGCGCTTCCATCCCTTCCAACTCCTTGGTTTCTTTGAACGAGAGTCGGCGGGTTTTCACTTCACTCGCAGCGGACTTGGGCGCAGTGATGGCGGCCAACGCTTGTTTGGATGTGGCGGCGGCGGCGCGCTCTTTCTTCTCCAGATAATAATCGTAGTCGCCCACGCTGTGATGAATCGTCCCGTCACCTTCAAACGCCAGCACATCGGTGCAGATGCGGTTGAGGAAATAGCGGTCATGGCTGACGACGAGCACCACGCCCGTGAACGCAATCAACGCCTCTTCGAGCACGCGCAGCGTCGGCAAATCCAGATCGTTGGTCGGCTCGTCGAGGATGAGAAAGTTGCCGCCGTTTTTGAGGATGCGCGCGAGCAGCAATCGGCTACGCTCGCCGCCGCTCAGATATTTCACCTGCGTCATGATGCGATCGTCGGTGAAGAGGAACCGCTTGAGGTAAGCGCGCAACGAGAGCTTGCCATCGCCGAAGATCACATACTCCGTGCCGTCGGACACCTCCTCCAACGCCGTGCGCTCTTCGCGCAACTGCAAGCGCGATTGGTCCACGTAGTTAAACTGGGTGAGCTGGCCGGTCTTCACCGTGCCTTCCGTGGGCGCAAGTTGGCCGAGGATGATCCGGAGCAGCGTGGTTTTGCCGAGGCCGTTGCGTCCAGCGACACCGATGCGCCGACCGTTTTCAAATTTGAAATCGAACCCGTGAAACAAGCGGCGACCGCCGAGCTCCATGCCGACGTTGCTCAGATCCACGACACGATTCCCCAGTTTGGGCGGCGGCGGGATGCACAGTTCCACATCCTCCTCAATCTCCGGTGCGTCCTGCGCGGCCGCATCGTAGTAACGATCGAAGCGAATCTTCGACTTGCTGCGCTGCGCGCGCACGCCGGAGCGCACCCAAGCCAATTCCTTTTTCAGGAACATCTGGCGCTTGTGCTCCAACACCACGTCGGTGGCCTGTCGTTCCGCCTTGGCCAGCAGGTAATCGGCGTAGTTGCCTTCGTGCCAATAAAACCGGCCCTCGGAAAGCTCGACGATGCGCTTGGTCACGCGATCCAGAAAGTAGCGGTCGTGCGTGACAACGAGGAATGCACCGGTGAACCCATCCAGAAATTCGGCCACCCACTCGATGGATTCGGGATCGAGATGGTTGGTCGGTTCGTCCAGCATCAGAAAATCCGGACGCGAAACAATCGCACGCGCCATCGCCACGCGCCGCTTTTCGCCGCCAGAAAGTGTTTCAACGCGCCGATCGCCCGCAGGGCAATTCAGATTCGACATCGCCGTGGCGATGCGCCGGTCGAGTGTCCAACCTTCCAGCGTGACGATGCGATGTTCCAGAAACTCATGGCGCTTGGAGTCGGCGGGCAGCGATTCATACTCCGCGATCAGATCGAGCACAGGCTTGGCGCCGTCGCGGATATTTTCTTCCACCGACTTGGTGGCATCGAGCATGAAATCCTGCGGCAGATAGCTGGCGACCAACTCCCGGCGTCGCGCGATGTCCCCGCTGTCGGGCGTTTGCAAGCCGGCGAGGATCCGCAGGAACGTCGTCTTGCCGCAGCCGTTGCGGCCGATCAATCCGATGCGATCGTCCTCCTCAATGCTGAACGTCGCCGCATCGAGCACTGCACGCTCGTGGTACTGCACCGTCACATCTGTCGCTGTTACAATTGCCGCCATATTGATTTTGCAAACGGCGACCAATACACGAACAGTCCACTTCCTGCACCAACGGACTTTGCAAGTGGTCACTGTCGCGGTGGTCGGCGCTTTATCTGGATGCCGCCGCGCCTTCCCAAACGTGAATTGGCTTCACTCTTTTTTGTCGGCGGTGGAATTGCGAAACCACGGCTTGGCCAGTGGATCGTTCTTGAAGAAGTCGAGCAGCAGCTTGGCCACCTTCTCCCGTCCTGCATTGGATGGATGCGTGCCGTCGCCTGCCAAATCTTCGCGCGTGTAAACCAGTTTGTCAGCCTGGCGCGGCGTCACACCATCAGCCCACAGATACGGCCCCCACAACAGCAGCGGCGCTTTGACACCGCCCTGCTTGGCGTCGTGGTTCAACGCTGCGCTGCCGCGAATCTGTTCCTGAATCAACCACCGCGCCACGAAGGATGATTCATAAGCGTACGGCTCAGGATTCAACGCGCCCGTCGAGTAGCCGCCGTAGATGCGGCCTGACAAGTAGGCGATGCGCAGATTCGGAAAGCGCGCCTTGGCATTTTGGATGACGGCCCGCGTGTCGTTCTCCAGCTTCTGTCCGTGCTCCTTCAAATCGCCGCGCGGCCCTTTGTTGGCCAGCTTGATCCAAGCCACCTGCACTTGCTGCGGCGAGACACCGGCAGTGGCCAGTCGCTGCTCGGCTTGCCGCCACGGTGCTGCATCGGGCGGCGCCCACTCGGCCATCGCCTGCCCGCCTTGCGCTCCATCAACGATGGTCAGTCGCTTCGACTTGGTGGGATCCGCATCGGCCAGTGGTTTGAACGTGGAGAATTCTTGGTTGGCGTTCGACATGCTGATCGAGAGCAGCACGATGCGACCCTCGTCTGACGGCCGCCCTTCGCGGTCCAGCGGTTTGATCCGCGCGAGTTCCAACTCAGCAGCGCGGCGATGCGCGTCGGGCGGCGTGTTCTTTCCCGCGCCATACAAGCCGCCGTCTTGCTCCTTGTAACGGTCAGCGGCCGTCATCTCGGTGATGGGCTTGAGGCCGATCTTGTCGCGGCCGCCAGTAGATTGCTGGCGCTGGAACTCGGCGCGCGCCCGATCAAGGAACGCCGCTTCGTCCGCCGTCAGCTTTTCTCCACGCTGCCGTTTCTCCATCAACTGGCGCGCGCGCGCAAAGTCTATCGGCTCTTTGCCCTTCGCGGCGGGTTGTTCGCCTGCGATTTGTTTCGGCGCCTGCAAAGCAACCGCCCCATTGCTGCCGACCAGCGACAGCCCGATTGCGAAGGACAGAATCATTGCGCGGTTCATGGTTTCTTTCATTTGGAAGACGCGGCAAGTTTGCTGCGTCAGCCCCCAACGTTTCAGTGCGGTAGAATTGGAGAGTATGCGCCTCGCCGAACCGCTCAAGTAGAAACAGGGACTGCCGTCACTTCTAACGCCTGCAGCTTGCTGGCGCCGGCCTCCCATTCGGCGGAGACTTTTCCGAGGCTGGCTTGAGCGGCGGTCAGCTCACGGTTGAGCTGTTGAGCGCGGCCGGCTTGTTGATAGGTCTCCGGCTTTTCCAGCTCGGCAGAAATCTCTGCAATCTGACCTTCAAATGTTGCGATGTCCCTTTCCAGTTTCGTAACGAGCTGTTGCTGCACCTTCCGTTCGCGCGAAGACGGCCGGCGTGGTTCGGACTTGACGCGTTTATCTTCACCGTTTGCATGGGCGGGCTTCGCAACGGCGACAGGGCGCGGCGCGACAGCAGCACCGGCCGTCAACGCAGCACGCTCGGAAGTGGCCGCAGTCTTGTCGAGATAGTACTGGTAGCCGCCGGGATAGTGAACCAGCGCGCCGGCGAGGACGTGTGTGACGTGGGTGGCCAATGCGCGGATGAAATACACATCGTGGCTGATGAAGATGAGCGTGCCCTCGAATTGCTTGAGCGTGCTCAACAAGGCGTCAATGCTCGGCATGTCCAGATGCGTGGTCGGCTCGTCCATCAACAGCAGATTGGGCGGATCGAGCAGGAGCTTCACGAGCGCGAGCCGGCTCTTCTCACCGCCGCTGAGCACAGAAACTTTTTTGCGCACATCATCCCCGCGAAATAGAAACGAGCCCAGGACGTTGCGAATGGCCTGCTCGGCGATGCGCTGGGGCGTGTCCATCGCCTCCTCATACACCGTGCGTTGCAACTGCAACACGTCCGTGCGGTACTGCGAGAAGTAGCCCGCCTTCACGTTGTGGCCCAGATCGCATGTGCCGGCTTGGGGCGTGAGGACTCCGGCCAGAAGTTTGAGCAGCGTGGATTTCCCCGCGCCGTTGGGGCCGACGAGCACGATGCGCTGGCCGCGCTGCGCCTCGAAGTCGAGCTTCTCGTACACCACATTCGCGCCGTAGGCGTGGCGGACGCCTTCGACCTTGATGACGCGCTGGCCGCTGCGTTGCGGCTGCGGGAAACGGAAGTGCACAGTTTTCTCCGCGGCATCGGGGGCATCGGCCATCTCGGCGCGGATGCGATCGATCTGCTTTCGCTTGCTCTGCGCCTGCGACGCCTTGCTGGCCTTGGCGCCGAAGCGGTCGGCGAATTCCTGGAGCTGATCAATCTTCCGCTGGGAATTCTTGTGCGCGGCAAGTTGCTGATGTTCGTGGGCGGCGCGTTGCAAAATGAAATTGTCGTAGTTGCCCGTCCAACGATACACGCGGCTGCGGCGAATCTCGATGATGCCCGTGACGAGGTAGTTAATGAATTCGCGATCGTGCGAGATCATCAGGATCGCGCCGGGATAATTCTTCAGATAATTCTGGAACCAGATCAGCGCCTCCAGATCGAGATGGTTTGTCGGCTCGTCGAGCATCAACAGGTCTGGCTCCTGCACGAGCAACCGCGCCAGATAAGCGCGCATCACCCAGCCGCCGCTCATCTCCTTGGCCGGCCGATTGAAATCGCTCTCACGAAAGCTCAGACCATTCAGAATATTTTTAGCCTTCGGCTCGAGTTGATAGCCGCCCAGTTCATCGAAGCGCGCCTGCACCTCGTGGAAGTCGGCCGACTCGTGATCGTGCCCCGCCTCAAACGCCTTCATGCGCCGCTGCAACTGCGCCATCTCCGGCGTGATGGCCGTGGCCAACTCCAGCACGGTCTCCTCGCCGGCCGGCGCGCTTTCCTGCGGCAAGTAGCCAAGCGAGATGCCGCGTTGAAAAGAAATGACACCTTCATCCGGCGTTTCGTTGCCGAGGATGATATTGAACAGAGTGGACTTGCCCGCGCCATTTGGCCCGACCAGACCCAGCCGATCGGCACGGTTGATCTGCAGCGTCGCCCCCTCAAACAGCGTGCGGCCGCCGTATCCTTTGCCTACTTCCGAAATCGTCAACATACAAAAGCGGCGACTGTGCGCAGATTGAGTCGGGAGGGCAAGCGGAGAATTGAGAGATTTTGTTGCCCGCCTAGGCTGGCAAAAATTTGGTTTGCTATCATTGGCGAAATCAGCAACAGTCCCCCCCGTCTGTTAGATGGCTTGTCTCTTTCAGGGCATGGTAAATCTTCAAGTGAACGTGGTTCAGTGATGATTTTAGACCCGATGTTCGGGAACAGTCTGTGGAAAGTAGCGGTTAGTCGGACAGTCAAAACATCACATGAGCAATAAATTGTTTGTTGGAAATCTTTCCTTCAACACCACTGAAAACGACCTCCAAGACGCGTTCGCCGCGCATGGCACGGTCACTGAAACCCACCTGATGATGGATCGCATGACCAACCGCCCCCGCGGATTTGGTTTTGTGACCATGAGCTCCGCCGAGGAAGCCCAGAAAGCCATTGCCGCATTGAACGGCAAGGATTTTGATGGTCGCGCCCTGACGGTCAATGTTGCCAAACCCCGCGAAGAGCGTCCGAGTGGCGGCGGCGGTGGTTACGGCGGCGGCGGTGGCCGTGGCGGCTACGGTGGCGGCGGCGGCGGCCGTGGCGGCTACGGTGGCGGCGGCGG
>SIAT01000043.1 GCA_009691645.1 Pedosphaera sp.
CTTGCCGTGCTCGGAAGCGAGCGGCGGGAAGCTCATCAGTGTCTTGATCTTGTCAACGAATTCCATTTAATCAATTGGATTGGAGGGTTTCCGAAGTGGTTTGCGAACCATCGGCCGTGAGTGGTTGGTTCGCGCGACGGGCCAGGTGAATGAAGAACGCTGCTATGCCGCCGAGTACCAGCACGACAACCAACAACAGAGCGAAGATGCCGGCATTCATCCCATCAGCCAGTCGCGAATCGCTTTTGCCGAAGCAAGCCGCGCAGGCGGAAGCGGCGGGCGCGAAAACCGCGCCCAGCGCCGTCACGAACAGGATGGTCAGAAACCGGTTCACAGGTAGCTGATGTTTTTCAGTTTCTTCAGGAAGTAACGTCCGTAAACGAGTAGACCCGCGGCGGCAAGGAGGCCGCCGATGCCGAACAGCAGATGGATGGACTTCCCCAGCGTGAGGAAGCGGTGGAAGCCCCAAGCCGCCAACCCGAGGCTGAGCAGCACCGAGACGGCCACGAAGATGATGTGGAATGCCTTCAGCGACATATCACTTCCCAGCAGCTTTCTTCACGATGGGCAAACCGGTCTTGGCGTCGAACTGGTTCCCCTGCCCCGGGATGTCATTCATTCCCCAGAGGGTCAAACCCATCATGCCGACGAAGAAGAAAAAGGTGAAACCCATCACCCAATAGATCCATTTCTTCTCGTTGCTCAAGTGCATGAAAACGCCGGCAACGAACCCTCCCTTGACCGTGGCGATCATCAGCGCAGCCAGCGTGGCCACGAGCATTCCCGCCTTCTTCTTCAAGTCAATCGCCTCGAAGTGATCGAGCGCGAAGGTGAGCAGCGTGCCCAGCAAGAGGATCACGCCAACCATGACGTAGATCTTCTTGTGCTTCGAAATGTCGTGCGCGTGGTCGCTCATAGGTTCCTCACAGAATGTACATGACCGGGAACAGGAAGATCCAAACCAAGTCAACGAAATGCCAGAACAAGCCGCCGACCTCGATGCGGTTGGTGAGGCGATCGGGATCGGCCTTCCACATCTTGTGGCCGCGGAAAAGGAAGAAGCTCAGAACGATGGCGCCACCGAGCACGTGCAGACCGTGCAGCGCGGTCATCGTGAAATAAATCGCGAAGAAGGTGCTGTGCGCCGGCACGAAGGCCGACAGGCGTTGGATGTCCGCCGACTTGATCGCGATGGGTTCGTGATGGTGCGTATCGCTATCCGCGTGCTTCTTCACGTGCTCCAACTGCTCTTTCGTCAGCGGCGGATAGTACTGGCCGGTCGCCCATTCGTTCGGTGCGTCTGGCGTGAAGGCGATGGACTCGATCTTCTTTTTGGAGAGCGTCTTCGTGCTCCAAAGGTACGCGTGCTTTTTCACGCCGCCATCTTCGTAATCAATATGGCCCGTCATCCGGCGACCGTCCTTCATCCAGACTTCGTAGTGGCGGAACTTCTCTGCGTACTCGAATGATTTCACCACCAAGAAGCCCAAGGCACACGCGATGGTGATGACCATGCAGTTCCGGTAGAGCGAGTAGTTGTGAGCCTTCAACGCGGCCCACGCCATCACCACCGTCACGCTGGAGAGAATGAGGACGAAGGTGTTGAAGGTGCCGATGGGGACGTTCATCAGTCCGTGCGCCCACGCACCGGGGTCGGCGCCCACGCGCAGGAGAATGTAGGCGGAGAAGAACGCGCCGAAGAGCATCACCTCGGAGGCGAGGAAGAGCCAGATGCCGAGTTTGGCGTTGTAGAGGCCGGTATCAGGCCGGGCTTTTGTTGTGAACGGAATATCCATACTCGAGAAATCTTAGTTCTTTTTGTGCGGTTCGTTCTGCGGCACGAAGTCGCCCGCGTGACCCGGCACGCTGTACTCGTAAGGGCCACGGAAAACTTCCATCGGCTTGTCAAAGTTGCCGTGCGGCGGCGGCGTGGGCGTCTGCCATTCCAGGGTGGTGGATTCCCACGGATTATCCGAAGCAACCTTCTCGCCTTTGTGCATCGCCCAGAAGAAATTGATGATGAATGGAATCTGCGCTAGCGCCAGCGCGAAGGCCGCATGCGAGATCGCGGTGTTGCTCTGGATTGTTGCAGCGGTGAGACCTAGCACGCCATCGCTCTCGGCATAGGTCGCGCCGCCGTCCGACATGCGCCGACTCATGCCGGCCATTCCCTGCGCGAACATCGGCATGAACACGAGGTTCATGAAAATGAGCGAGAGCCAGAAGTGAATCCGACCGAGCGTCTCGTTCATCTTGCGCCCCGTCATCTTGGGATACCAATAGTAGATGCCGGCGAAGAGGCCGAAGATCGTGCCCGGCGCCACCACGTAGTGGAAGTGCGCGATCACGTAGTACGAGTCGTGCAAGAGGATGTCGCTGTAGTTGAAGCCCAGCGGCAACCCTGTGAGACCTCCAATGCCGAACATCGGCAGGAACGCCAACGCGAACATCGTGTGCGTGTGGAATCGCATCGAACCGCCCCACAGTGAAATGAACAGACACGTCAACAGGATGACCGACGGAATCGAGATGATCATCGTGGTGGCTTGGAAGAAGGTCGATATCTTCGTGCCCATGCCCGTCAGATACATGTGGTGCGCCCAGACGATGAACGAGATGAACCCGAGCACGAGCAGCGCGTACACCATCGATTTGTAACCCCACAACGGCTTGCGTGTGCTGTTGGCGATGATCTCCGTCACCATGCCGATCGCGGGAAGGATGAGCACGTACACCTCGGGATGGCCGAGGAACCAGAATAGATGCTGCCAGAGCAACGGGCTGCCGCCGCCGCTGATGTCCGCAGGATTGCCACCCACGAAAAGTCCGGTCGGCAGGAAGAAACTCGTGCCGAGCACCTTGTCCGCCAACTGCATCACGCCCGCGGCTTCCAGCGGCGGAAACGCAAGCAGGAGCAGGAACGCCGTCACGAACTGCGCCCAGCTGAAGAACGGCATCCGGAACCACGTCATCCCCGGCGCGCGAAGCTGGATGATGGTCGCGATGAAGTTCACCGCGCCGAGCAGTGAGGAGGTGATGAGGAAAATCATCCCGACGAGCCAGTACGTCTGCCCGTCGCCCGGCGTTGTCGTCGCGCCCGGAGAATAGGAGGTCCAGCCGAACTGCGCCGCGCCACTCGGGATGAAGAAACTGGCGAACATGATGACGCAACCAACAAAGAACACCCAGAAACTCGCCATGTTCACGCGCGGAAAAACCATGTCCGGCGCACCAATCTGCAGCGGCACTATGTAATTTCCGAAGGCCGCGAACCCGAGCGGTACCACCGCCAAGAACACCATGATGGTGCCATGCATCGCGCCGAAGGTGTTGTAGAGGTCGGCGGAGATGATGCCCTTCGCCGCCACATCACCGAATATATTGGTCAAAATCGGCCCAAAGAACGGGATCGGCTCGCCCGGTTTGGCGATCTGCCAGCGCATCGCCAGCATCAGCATGAAGCCGAAGAAAAGGAACAACAACGCGGTGACACCGTACTGGATGCCGATCACCTTGTGATCGGTCGAAAAAATGTACTGACGCCAGAAACCGAGTTCCTCGTGCGCATGCTCATGCGCTCGGTGTTCGGTGTCTGTGTGGGTTGCGGTGTGCATAATTCGTTTCGCCTTGCGCGTACTGCTGCGGGCCGTCCTCGGCAGCCGCCCGATTAAATATTTGGGTCAGCGTGATGTCAACAGATTCATTTCAACTTATCGAACACCATCAGCCCAAGTAATGCAGGCAAGTAGATGATTGAGGCGTAAAAAAGTCGCCGAGCGTGAATCGTGTCGAGTCCCCGTGAGAAACGAAAAGCAAACCAAAGGAAGCCCAACCCCAACAGTAGCGCGCCGGCGAGATAGAACGGGCCCGCCATCTTGAAAGCGAACGGGGCGAGTGATACCGGCAGCAAACCCAGCGTGTGGCTCACCGCCTGCGAGCCGGTCCGTTCACCGGTCCGGTCGAACACCGGCAACATCGCGAAACCGGCCTTCGCGTACTCCTCGCGATAGAGCCAGGCGATGGCGAGGAAATGCGGCAATTGCCAGAAGAAGAGAATCGCCACCAACGACCACCCTTCGATGGTGATTTCGTTGCGCGCAGCCGTCCACCCCATCAGTGGCGGCAACGCGCCGGGAATGGCGCCGATAGCCGTGTTCAGCGTCGTCACACGCTTGAGCGGCGTGTAGATGAAAACGTAGCTCACGAGCGTCACCGCGCCGAGCACGCTCGTCAGCAGGTTCACCGCGAGCGCGAGATAGAGGAGTCCCGCCACCGACGAAACGCCTCCGAAGAGCAGCGCGATCTCCGGCTGCAACCGGCCCGATGGCAAAGGACGATCCGCTGTGCGCGGCATGTTCGCGTCGTGATGCTTCTCGAGAAATTGATTGAGCGCCGAGGCGCCGCTCGCCACCAATGCCGTGCCGAGCAACGCGTGGAACAGCAGCCAGTAATCCATCGCGCCGCCCCAGCCGAGGTGGAATCCGACCAGCGTGGTGAGCAACACCAGCGCGGTGAGCCGCGCCTTCACCAGTTCGAGAAAAATCGCGAGCCGTCCCTTCTCTGCGAGGGTCGTCTCATTCAATGTCTGGCTCTCTGCCTTCATTCCATTACTTCAATTCGTCACAACGCCGTCGGGCGACGATAGCACAGGCCCGCCACGCGTGAAGCTCAAGATTTCCACACGCCACGCCAACAGCAGCAGCACCACGCCCGTTGCGAAACTCAGCGCGCCGACAATCACGTGGGCCGTCGCGAGGTCCGCCGGCTTGTTCTTCAACACCGTCAATATGCCGAGCGCCATCTGCAACGCGATGAGTGCGAGCCACGCAACAGCGACCTTGCGCAGCACGCTCCCCCGCGCCGCATGCTTCAGTGTCAGCCATGCCGACAGCGCGACAACGATTGTGATGAGAAGCGCAAGGATGCGATGAACCATTTGAAGCCGGACCTGCACAGCGGTGATCGGATTGAGCGCGACCAGTTCTGCTCGCTGCTGATTGTAACGGGTGATCGCTTCCACACTCGTGTCTGGCCAGGCCTGCCCGTGCGCGAGTGGAAAATCCCAGATCGCCAACCCCGCGTGCTGATGCCGCATCGTCGCCCCGAGCAGTAGCTGAAAGAAGATCAATAGCGTTGCCACCATGAACCAGCATCGCAAGCCGCGCTCCCTTTCTGTCGGCTTTGCATCCGTATCACTCCACCCTCGGCTGAGGAAAAGCGCGAGTGCGCAGATGAACGTAAAGAACAATTGCGCCAAGGTCGCGTGCGCGATGCCGATCTGATCTTTGTAAAGCGCCACACGGAAGCCGCCCAAGATGCCTTGGAGAATCACGGCGAAGAACGCCGACATCGCCAACCAACGCAACGCGCTGCGTGTGCGGACGCATTGTGCGACAGAAAAGATCAGAAGCGCCGGCATCAGCCCGGCAAGGAATTTGAAATGAGCCGGCACGCCGGCGGCGCCGCCCTCCGCGTTTCCCGAGCCGCGATGTCCGAGCATCAGCACGAGCGCGAGGATGGTGAACCAACCCGCCCAGCGCACACGCCCCGTCGTTTCGCGTCCCCACATCCACGCGGCGAGGATGCTGGTCAACAACCCGACAAA
Organism: Pedosphaera sp.; assembly: GCA_009691645.1. Classification (GTDB taxonomy): domain Bacteria; phylum Verrucomicrobiota; class Verrucomicrobiia; order Limisphaerales; family SIAT01; genus SIAT01. The sequence continues at coordinate 5,606 of SIAT01000043.1, forward strand.
CACCGCGACGAGTCGGTGTGTGTGTTCGTAAAAGACGCCGCCCTTCCACCAACTGATCGGCAGCCAGAACATGTTGTAGCCGTAGCTAGTCGGCCAATCCGGCACAGCCATTCCCACGCCCTTGCTCGTCACAAGACCACCGACACTCAGCAACGCCAGAGTCGCCAGCGCAGTGCCGATAGCAAAGCGGTACAGCCACGGACTATGCGGCGCGCGGTTCATATTCTAGTCAACACGAACTTAGGTTTCCCTCGAAAGCAAGACGCTGCGACCGGTGGGCCGCAGCGTCCTCGTTGATTCCAAATGCTGTTATTGTAGTTCGATGGTGAAGTCCGCCACCGCGCCGTTGGCGCCGACGGTCACTTCCTTCGCCACCGGCTTGCCGGTCTTGCGGTGCAGAGCCTCGATCACGTATTTGCCCGCAGGCACGTTCTTGATGGTGAAGCTGCCGTCCTTGGCAGACACCGCGAAATACGGGTGCTCGACCACGCCGACGTAAGCGAACATCCACGGGTGCACATCGCACTTGAAGCGCAGGAGAATCTCCGACTGCGGCCACGCTGTCGAGATTGGCGGACCTTTAGGAAGTTGCGCTCTATTGAACTCCTTGTTGCCCTCCACGATGGGCGTCGGGTGCACGTTGTGCAGGAGAGCATCTGAGTTCAGCACATTCATCTTCTGATTCACCTGGACGCCGATCACGTACGGCGTGTACTCGCAGCCGACCTGATCGAGAACGGCCGGCGTCGCCGATGGTGCGGGCGCGGCGCCGGTGAGTCCGGACTTGATGTAAATAAAAACGTCGGCGAGACCGCCCTTGCCGTCCGTGACATAGAAGCGCGTCTTGAGCGGCACGGTGTGGAGCTTGCCGCACACCGGGTCGAGCGGCAGCACCTTCTCTTCGGGCGGCGCGCCCTTCAGAGTGATTTTGCCGGTGACATCGGCCGCGGCGGCGAACTGCGCAGCAGCCAGCAGAGCGGTGGTGGTGAGGAACCAATTAGTCATTTTCATATTTACGTTTTTCCTAAAACGGGGCGGCAAATTATCACCCCTCATTGCTGGTCGCAAGCGAGTTGTTTCAGGTGACCTTGCGCACGACTGAAAGATTGGACGGCACACGCCCTTCCGCTTATTCGCTCGCGACACGCGACAAAGAGCGCATCACGCGCGCCATCTCCAACGCCGTCCGGGCTGCTTCGATGCCGCGGTTGAACTTCGCGCCAAGACAACGTTCGATCGCCTGCTGCTCGTTCTCCAACAGCAGCACTTCATGAATGACCGGCACGCCGATTTCCACGGCGATGCGCGCCAACTCGGCGCTCACCGCCTCGCCAATGTGCTGGGCGTGCGTGGTCGCCCCACGCAGAATGACGCCGAGACAGATGATGGCCGACCAACTCCCCTGCCGCGCCAACGCCGCAGTGGCCACCGGCACTTCGTAGGCACCCGGCACGCGCACCACGCGGATTTCACTCGCGCCCGACCGCGTCAGTTCGCTTTTCGCGGCCCGCAGCATCGAGTCCACGTACCGCGCGTTGTAACGCGAAGCGACAATCGCAAAGCGGCCTCCCCGCCCTTTCGTCCGCCGGTTGGTGACTTTCTTCAGCATCTCAATTCCTCTCGCTGCGTCTCGGATCAAAAAATCAAATCAAGTGCCCGAGCTTCTCGCGTTTGGTTTTCAGATAACGCTCGTTGTGCGGGTTGGATGCGATCTTGATCGGCACCTGCTCGACGATTTGCAGACCGTAGCCATCAAGACCGATAATCTTTTTAGGATTGTTCGTCAGCAGCCGGATTGTCTTCACACCGAGATCCACAAGAATCTGCGCGCCGAGCCCGTACTCGCGCAGATCCATTCCGAAACCGAGCCGCTGGTTCGCCTCGACGGTATCGAGCCCTTTCTCCTGCAGCTTGTACGCTTTAATCTTCGGCGCGAGGCCGATTCCCCGCCCTTCCTGGCGCATGTAAACGATTACCCCGCGGCCTGCCTGCGACACTTGCTTCATCGCTTGGTGGAGCTGCGGCCCGCAATCGCAGCGTCGCGAGGCGAAGATGTCGCCCGTCAAACATTCGCTGTGCACTCGCACCAGCACTTCCTTCCGGCCGGTCACGTCGCCCTTCACCAACGCGATGTGGTGCTGGTCGTCGAGCGCCGAACGATAAAGGTACAGATCGAAGTCGCCGTAATCCGTCGGCATCTTCACCACCTCGATGCGCTCGACGAGCTTCTCGCGGCTGCGCCGAAACTTGATGAGTTCTTCGATGGAACAGATCTTCAACTTGTGCTTCCGAGAAAAACGCCGCAGCTCCGGTAGCCGCGCCATCTCGCCCGAGTCGCTCATGATCTCGCAAATGACACCGACGGGTCGGCAGCCAGCCAGTCGCGCCAAATCCACCGCCGCCTCGGTGTGCCCGGCTCGTTGGAGCACGCCGCCCGGACGTGCGCGCAGTGGAAAGATGTGGCCGGGACGAGCCAGATCCTCCGGTACTGCCGCCGGTGCGGCGAGCACTTGGATGGTTCGAGCACGATCGGCCGCGCTGATTCCCGTACTCACGCCATGCACCCCGTCCACGCTCACTTGGAAATCAGTTTTGAAGGTCTCGCGGTTCTGCGTGACCATCTGCTCGATGCCGAGTTGCCGGAGCCGCTCGCCCGTCGTCGGCACGCAGATGAGTCCGCGCCCGTGCTTGGCCATGAAGTTCACCGTCGCCGGTGTCGCTTTCTCGGCCGCCATGATCAGGTCGCCCTCATTCTCGCGGTCGGCGTCGTCCACCACGATCACCATCCGGCCGCGATGGATGTCGTCGAGCACTGACTCGATGCTGTCGAAGTGCGTCTTCATCAAAATAATCTACTCCTCAGAGAAGGCTCGCCGCCTTGACGAGCGCCTCGTCCAACTTGGCCGCATCCTTGCCGCCGCCGCGAGCGTTGTCCGGGCGCCCGCCGCCCTTGCCGCCGACGATCGGCGCGATGGTTTGGATGATTTTTCCCGCCTGCGCGTTCGCCGCAAACTCTGGGCTGACCGCTGCGATCAATGCCACCACGCCGTTCACCGCGCCGCCGAGGATGACGACGCCCTTGAATTGTCCCTTGAGCGCGTCGGCGATCACTTGGAGGGTGTCGCCGTCCGTTTCGCCGAGGTTCTCGATGATAGCCGGCGTGCCGTTGATCTCCTTCGCGCCAGCGACGAGCGACCTGGCCGTGTTCGCCGCTTCCTTCATGGTGGCGACCCGCACGATTTTCTCCAAATCTTTCTGCTGCGCGAGCAGTGCCTCAATCTTCTTCTTCAACTCGCCTACCGGTGAGTTGACCTTGCCCGCCACCGTCTTGATCAACTCGCGGTCGAGCCGCATCGCGTCGAACGCGCTCAGTCCCGCGACGGCCTCGATGCGCCGGACGCCTGCCGCCACGGCGCTTTCGCTGAGAATCCGGAACATCCCGATCTCTCCCGTGGCGCGCGTGTGGGTCCCGCCGCACAGTTCCATCGAGTAACCGTCGAGCTTCCGCGCCGCGCCGCCAATCTGCACGACGCGAACGGTGTCGCCATATTTATCACCGAAGAATTGCATCACATCCGCGCGGCTCTTGATCTCCGCGTGGGGCACTTCAATCCAGCTCACGCGGGCGTTTTCCAAAACACGCTCGTTGACCAACTGCTCGATGTCCGCCACCTGCCGCGGTGTGAGCGGTGCGCTGTTGAAGTCGAACGTCAACTTATCCGGACCGACGGCGGAACCCTTCTGCGAAGCCTCTTTGCTCGCCACTTCGTGCAATGCCCAGTGGAGCAGATGCGTTACGGTGTGATGACGCTGGATCGCATTGCGTCGGTCGCGGTCAACGCGGATGATCACTTCGTCGCCGACGGCGGGCGCGTTGTCGCCGTCCAAAAAGTGCAGCCAGGTGTTGCCGGACTTCTGTGTGTTCGTGATTGGTAGCCGCCGAGGGGCCGAGGCGGGTGCGTCGGCCGCTACGAGGATTTCGCCGGCGTCGCCCACCTGCCCGCCCATCTCGGCGTAGCAAGTGCTGGTGTCGAGAATGACCGCTGTCTTCTCCTTCATCGAAACGACTTCCAACACCTTCGCGTTTGTGGAAAGCGCATCGTAACCGACGAACACCGTCGGCGTGGTGATCTCGATGTGGGAGAGGCTGATGACCACCTTCTTCTGTGACTTGCGGGCGCGCTCGCGCTGCTCCTCCATCAACTTCTCAAAGCCCGCCGTGTCCACTGCGAAGCCTTGCTCGCGGGCCATCAACTCGGTGAGGTCCAGCGGGAAACCGTAGGTGTCGTAGAGTTTGAAAGCGAACTCACCGGAGAGCGTTTCCTTCCGCTTCGCCGTCTCTTCGCGGAACAATTCGATGCCGCGGTCCAGCGTCTTGTTGAATGACTCTTCCTCGGTGCGGATTACATCCCGCACGTGCTTCTGCTTGGCGCGGATTTCGGGGAAGATGTCGCCCATCGTCTCGACCAGCACCTCCACCAACTCGAAGAAGAAGGGGTTGTGAAATCCGAGCGCACGGCCGTAGCGCACGGCCCGGCGAAGGATTCGCCGCAGCACGTAGTTGCGGTCGGTGTTGCCCGGTTGGATGCCGTCCGCGATCGCAAAGCTCAGCGTGCGGATGTGATCGGCGATCACGCGGAATGCCACGTCCACTTTCTCCTGTTCCGTGTCGCCCGCACTGCCCGGCTTCGGCAACGTGGAGGCGTACTTCTTCCCGCTCATCCGCTCCAGCTTGTCGAAGATTGGCCGGAAGATATCGGTCTCGTAGTTCGAGATCTTCGCATTCTTGAAATCAGCGAATCCCTTCGTCCCCTGCATGATGCTCGTGACGCGCTCGAAGCCCATCCCCGTGTCCACGTGCCTCGCCGGCAGCGGCGAAAAGGTGCCGTCGGGGTTCGCGTTGAACTGGATGAAAACGTTGTTCCAGATTTCAATGCAGCGCGCGTCGCCTTTGTTGACGAGGCTGCCGCGCGTGTCGCCGTCCGGCGTGAGGTCCACGTGCAGCTCGCTGCACGGGCCGCACGGGCCGGTCTCGCCCATCATCCAGAAATTATCCTTTTTGTTCCCGTGCACGATGTGGACCTGCGGATCAAGCCCCGCCGCGCGGAAATGTCCCGCCCAAATGTCCCACGCTTCCTGATCGAATTCGCTCGGGTCACCCTTCGTTTTGTCGGGCGAGTAAACCGTCGCGTAGATGCGGTTCTTGGGAAACTTCCAAACCTCGGCGGTTAACTCCCACGCCCAGTCGATCGCCTCGCGCTTGAAGTAATCGCCGAAGCTCCAGTTCCCGAGCATCTCGAAAAACGTGTGGTGATACGTGTCGAGGCCGACGTCGTCCAAGTCGTTATGTTTGCCGCCGGCGCGGATGCACTTCTGGGTGTCCGCCGCGCGGCCGGGCGCGTAAGTGCATTTCACCTGCCCCAGAAAGATCGGGACGAACTGGTTCATTCCCGCGTTCGTGAACAGCAGGTTCGGGCTGTCCGGCATCAGGCTGGATGAAGGCACGATGGTGTGCTGCTTCGACCGGAAGAAATCGAGGAACGACTGGCGAATCTCTGTACTCGTCATAAACAGGCCCACGAGCTTAGGAAAAAGCCCCGCGCAAGGCCAGTTGGAAGTTACACCAGAAGGCAAAGTGAACGATTCCAAAGCCACGAATGAAACACCGATGGAAGGATAGCTTCCACTCTCTCATCGGTGTTTCATCCGCAAAATGGAGTGCGCGTTCCCGCGCCGCGCGCTTACTTCGACGGCACTTGATTGATGGTGTGGAAGATCTCGTACTTGATGGGCGCGCCGTCGTCGGTCTTCAGGTCGAGCTTGATGAGCGACTGCATCACGGGCCGGACGGGGCCGGTCTCGAGGAAGACGGTACGTTTGTCGGCGGAGAGTTTGGCCGACTTGATCTCCACCTTGTCGTGCCCCATCTGGTCGGGAGCGGAGGGTTTGAAATCCTTCGAGCCGTAGTTGGAAGTCCAACGGTAGTTCCATTGCTCAAGGCTGTAGCTCTGCACATCTTGGGCCATCGAGATGTCCAGTGGCGCGGTGAAAGTGATCTCGATGCCGGTGGGGCGAACGCGAACCTCTTCGGGCATCCGGACCGGCTGACCGGTGTAACGGACGCGATGGAAAGCGCCGGTGCGCGGGCCTTTGGATTGCCAGACGACGAGGCCGCAGAGGTAGAGCTGTCCGTCCTTCGCGTTGAACCGGCCGCGCATGATGCCGGACTCGAACTTGAGCGGGAACTTGATGGCCGCGCCTTGAACCTGTCCGTCCACAAACTCATGCGAAATCTTGTGCATGGCGCAGGCGCCGTAGGAAAGGTGGAGCAAATCGCCCG
>SIAT01000044.1 GCA_009691645.1 Pedosphaera sp.
CGCCGGCAGTAAATTAAAACAGGGCTTCCACGCCGCGCGGAACGGGTGCAAGCAGGCGGGGCAGAGTGATTCGACAAGGCACCACCCCTGCCCAAGCCCTCGCGGATTTGCGTCTGCCTACCACCCGTTGGTCTCGTTCTACGAAATAACCATCAACCGCGTGGGTGGGGTTTCAACGAGGTTTTCGTCACCTTCAGTTTCTTGAACTCTTGGGTGAGGTTCGTGAGCGATACCGGCGTGGCGACTCGAATGGATTTCATCGTCACAATCTTGAATCTCCCCCTGCCCCGGATTTGTCCAAGAAGAGTCGCGGGGGGTGGGAAATCATCGGTTGCTTCCGCGTTAGTTTTTGGATTAGTCTGGCGGCGTGTTGCGTGTTTCAACACACACGGGATCTCGGGGATCGATACGTTTATGAAGCTGCACTTTTGTTTTGTTTTCACCGTCATGGGATCCCTGTTGGCCGGTGCCGTCGCGCGCGCGGCCGAGGCCAAGGCTGATCCCAATTCGCCGGTCAGTTATTACAAGCAAATCCGGCCGATCTTTCAGGCCAACTGTCAGGGTTGCCATCAACCGGCGAAGGCGAAGGGCGGTTATGTGATGACCGATTTCGCGGGGATGCTCGCCGGTGGCGAGAGCAAGGAGAAGGCGATCGTCGCAAAGCAACCGGTGAAGAGCAATCTGCTCAAGCTCATCACGCCGGTGAAGGGCGAGGCCGAGATGCCTGATGGCAAGCCGCCGCTCGCGGAGAACGAGGTCGAGTTGATCAAAAACTGGATCGTACAGGGCGCGGTGGATGACACGCCGGAGAATGCCAAGCGCCGTTTCAGCCCGCAGAACCCGCCTGTGTACAGCCGCCCGCCGGTGATCACGGCGCTCGATTATTCGCCGGATGGCAGCCTCATCGCCGTGGCCGGTTTCCATGAAGTGCTGTTGCACAAGGCCGACGGCTCCGCTCCCGTCGCGCGACTCATCGGCCTCGCCGAGCGCATCGAGTCGGTGCGGTTCTCGCCGGATGGTAAGCAACTCGCCGTGACCGGCGGCCAGCCGGCGCGCATGGGCGAGGTGCAGGTGTGGGATGTGGAATCGCGCAAGCTCACGCTCTCCGTGCCGGTGACGTACGACACGGTGTACGGTGCCTCGTGGTCGCCGGACGGCGCGTCCATCGCATTCGGTTGCGGAGACAGTTCGGTGCGGGCGATCAACGCGAAAACCGGCGAGCAAATCTTCTTCATGGGTTCGCACAGCGATTGGGTGTTCGACACGGCCTTCGATGTGACGGGCGAGCACATCATCTCCGCCGGCCGCGATATGACGGCGAAGCTGACGGAGTTCAAGACGCAGCGCTTCATCGACAACCTCACCTCCATCACGCCCGGCGCGCTCAAGGGCGGTATCGGCGCGCTCGCGCGGCATCCTGACCGCGACGAGGTGCTCATGGGCGGTTCCGATGGTGAGCCACAGATTTTCCGCATCTTCCGCACCACGAAGCGCGTGATTGGCGACAACGCGAACCTCATCAAGAAATTCCCCGCGCTCCCCGGCCGCATCTTCTCCGTGAGCTACAGCCGCGATGGCAACCGTTTCGCCGCCGGCAGCAGCCTCGACGGCCGCGGTGAGGTGGTGGTGTATGGCGCCGTTCAAAGCAAGACGCCGACGAATATCGTCGCCATTCTGAAGAAGCCCGTCGCCAAGCAGACCGCCGAGGAAAAGGCCGCGCTCGGGAAGTTCCAATCCGAAGGCGCAGAGCTCGTCTCCAAGATTACCCTTACCAATAGCGCCGTCTACACCGTCGCCTTCAGCCCCGATGGCAAGATTATTGCCGCCGCCGGTGGTGATGGAAAGATCCGCCTCATCGACGCCGAGACCGGCGTGGTCACGAAGGAATTCATCCCTGTCACCATCGCCGCGAAGACGCCGGCGAGCATCGCCAACCTCGCGCCCTTCACGGGCCTCGCGCCGAAGCTCGAGCTCGAGACGCTGCCCAAGGATGCGAAGGTCACCGCCATCGAGGTCCAGCCCACCGCCATCACGCTCGCCGGCCGCAACGAATACAACCAGCTCCTCGTCACCGCCAAGCTCGCGAGCGGCGACACCGTGGACATCACGCGCATGGCGCAGTTCTCCATCACCGGCAAAGCCGTCGACACGACGCTCAACGGATTGGTGCGCCCGCTCAACGATGGCACAGGCCAGATCAAAATCAGTTTCGGCGGCAAGACCGTCACCGTGCCGGTCACGGTTTCCGGAACGGCCGTCGAGACCGCGGTGGATTTCATCCGCGACGTGAACCCGATTCTCTCGAAGGTCGGTTGCAACCAAGGCACGTGCCACGGCTCGAAGGACGGCAAGAACGGCTTCAAGCTGTCGCTGCGCGGTTACGATCCGATCTACGATGTGCGCGCGTTCACCGACGATCTCGCCTCGCGCCGCGTGAACCTCGCCTCGCCTGACGACAGCTTGATGCTGCTCAAGGCCAGCGGCGCCGTGCCGCACACCGGTGGCCAGCTCATGAAGCCCGGCGACAAGTATTACAGCATCGTCCGCAACTGGATCGCCAATGGCGCGAAGCTCGACCTCGCCGCGACGCGCGTCGCCAGCATCGAGCTGTTCCCGAAGAATCCCGTGGTGCAGCAGATTGGCTCGAAGCAGCAGATTCGCGTGATCGCCACTTACGCCGATGGCCGCAAGCGCGACGTCAGCTCCGAAGCCTTCTTCGAGAGCGGCAACATGGACATCATCAAGACCGAGAACGGCATCGTCACCGTGCTACGCCGCGGCGAAGCGCCGGTGCTCGTGCGTTTCGAAGGCGCGTATGCCGCCACCACCATCACCGCGATGGGCGACCGTACCGGCTTCGTCTGGCAACAGCCGCCGTCGAACGGGAAGATTGATGAGCTCGTGGCCGCGAAATGGCAGCGAATGAAAATCCTGCCCTCGGACCTTTGCACGGACGATGAGTTCCTGCGCCGCGCTTACCTCGATCTCACCGGCCTGCCGCCTGCGGCCGACGATGTGCGCGCTTTCCTCGCCGACACGCGCGAGAGCCGCGCCAAGCGCGACGCGACCATCGACCGACTCATCGGCAGCGAGCCGTACATCGAGCATTGGGCGAACAAATGGGCCGACTTGTTGCAGGTGAACAGCAAGTTCCTCGGCAACGAAGGTGCCGTCGCTTTCCGCAAATGGATTCGCAACGAAGTCTCCACCAACACGCCGTACGACCAGTTCGCCAAGAAAATCCTGACGGCCACCGGCTCGAACAAAGAGCAGCCGCAGGCCTCGTACTACAAGATTCTCCGAACGCCCGTCGACACGATGGAGAACACCACGCACCTTTTCCTCGCCACGCGTTTCAACTGCAACAAGTGCCATGACCATCCCTTCGAGCGCTGGACGCAGGACCAGTATTATCAGACCGCCGCGTTCTTCGCGCAGGTCGGCCTGAAAAAAGACCCTACCGGGGGTGACAAAAACATCGGCGGCACGGCCGTCGAAGGCGCCAAGCCGCTCTACGAGATCGTCGAGGATCTCAAGGCCGGCGAGGTCAAGCACGACCGCACCGGACAGATCAGCGCGCCGGTCTTCCCCTTCGCGGCCAAGCACGACGCGAAGGCCGATGCTCCGCGCCGCGAGCGTCTCGCCGCGTGGATCATTTCGCCGGACAACCAGTACTTCGCCCGCAGCTACGTGAACCGCCTCTGGGGCTATCTCCTCGGCGTCGGCATCATCGAGCCGATTGATGACATCCGCGCCGGCAATCCGGCGACGAACCCCGAACTGCTCGACTTGCTCACGCAGGAGTTCATCCAGAACGGGTTCAACGTGCAGAGCCTCGTCAAATCCATCTGCAAGAGCCGCACCTACCAGCTCTCGATCAAATCGAGCAAGTGGAACGACGACGACAAGATCAACTACTCCCACGCCACCGCGCGCCGTCTGCCGGCCGAGGTGCTCTTCGACACGATCTACTTCGCGACCGGCACCGCCTCGCAGATTCCCGGCGTGCCTCCCGGCACTCGCGCCGCCGCGCTGTCTGATGCCGCAATCAAGTTACCCGATGGTTTCCTCAACAACCTCGGCCGTCCCGCCCGCGAAAGCGCGTGCGAATGCGAACGCAGCACCGGCCTCCAGCTCGGCCCCGTGATGGCGCTCGTCAGCGGCCCGACCGTGGACACCGCCATCAGCGATCCGCAGAACGCCATCACCAAACTCGTCGCCGCGCAGGCCGACAATGAGAAGCTCATCAACGAGCTTTTCCTCCGCCTCCTCAGCCGCCCCGCTACCGCGCTCGAAATTAAGAAGGGCATCGCCGCGATCAACGCCATCGAGCCGGAACACAAGCAGATCATCGCCGAGTTGGCCGCGATGGAAAAGACCTTCGCGCCGGGCATCGCCCAAAAGGAAACCGTGCGCCAAGCCGCCATCAACCAAGCGCAGACCAATCTCACCGCGTATCAAAAAGAGATCGCCCCGCGTGATGCCGACCTCGACCGCCAGCAAAAGGAACGCCTCGCCGCCGCCGATGCCGCGTTGAAAAACTACGACTCGACCATCGCCACCAAGCTCGCCGCGTGGGAACTGAAAGCCGACAAGGACACGGGCTGGACCGCGCTCGATCCGAAGGAACTGAAGTCCTCGTTCAACGCGAAGCTCGAAAAGCAGAAGGATCTCTCCATCTTCGCCAGCGGCCCGAACGGCAAAGGCACCTACGACATCACCGCCGAGACTGACCTCACCGGCATCACCGCCATCAAGCTCGAAGCGCTCACCGACGCGCGACTCGGCGGCAACGGCCCCGGCCGCGGGCCGAACGGCAACTTCGTCCTCGCCGAGTTGACCCTCAAAGCCGGCCCGAAAGACAAGCCCGCCGAAGCGAAGAAGGTGGATCTGCAAAACGCCAAAGCCGACTTCAGTCAGGAAAAGTTTGATGTGAAGGGAGCCGTCGATGGACAGGCCACGGCGAACAACGGCTGGGCGATCCATCCGAAAGTGGGTGTGGATCACATGGCGACCTTTGAACTCAAGCAACCGCTCAGCATCGCCGGCGGTACCACGCTGAGCTTCTCGCTCAACCATCAATTCGCCGACAACCTGCACACGCTCGGCCGCTTCCGCCTCTCCGTCACCACGACCAAGACGCCGGTCGGCTTCGGCACGCCGCGCGCCATCGCGGACATTCTCGCCATCGCGCTCGACAAGCGCGACGAGAAGCAGAAGGCCGCGCTGCTCGCCCACTTCCGCGGGAACGACACTGAGTTGAAGAATCTCCAACTCGCCGTGACCGACGCGAAGAAGCCCCGTGCGGCCGACCCGAAACTCGCGGCGTTTCAGGGCACATTCGCCCGCGTGAGTGAGCCGCTGGGGATCGATCCGAAGCTGCGCGACATGCGCCGCGGCGTCGACCTCAGCACCAAGCAGCTCGGCAGCCAACGCCTCGTGGCCGCGCAGGATCTCACGTGGGCGCTCATCAACAGCCCCGCATTCCTTTTCAATCGTTAACCAACATTGGACAAAACAATTCGAATCTGACACCGTTCGAACGTCTCAAAGCAAAGGAACCATTATGTTACACATACCTGGCGGCACATGCAGTGATCTCTGCGATCAGAATCTCCGGATGACTCGGCGCGACCTCCTCCGCGTCGGCGGCGCGGGAATGCTCGGGCTCTCGCTCGGCCAGCTTTTCGAGCTGCAAGCCAACGCCAAAGAGACCGCGAAGAGCGCCTCGACCGGCTGGGGCAAGGCGAAGAACATCATCATGATTTACCTGCAAGGCGGCCCGAGCCACCTTGATTTGTGGGATCCGAAGGAGAATGTTTCGGACAAAGTCCGCAGCCCGTTTAAGTCGATTCCGACAAAGATTCCCGGCATCAACTACACCGAGCTGCTGCCGCAGTTGGCGAAGGTGAACGACAAGTTCACCATGATGCGCGCCGTGAGCTACACGCCCAACGGTCTCTTCAACCACACCGCCGCCATCTACCAGATGATGACCGGCTACACGACCGACAAGGTCAGCCCGTCCGGCCAACTCGAGCCGCCCAGCCCGAAAGATTTCCCGAACTTCGGTTCCAACATCATCCGTCTGCGTCCGCCGACCGAGCCGATGCTTCCGTTCGTGATGCTCCCACGGCCGTTGCAGGAATCCAACGTCGTCGGCAAGGGCGGCACCGCCGGTTTCCTCGGAAGATCCTTCGATCCGTACACGCTCTATCCGGAAGGCGACGACATGGATATGGCGAAGCTGACCCGCATCAAGGTGGATGACCTCCAGCTTCGTCCGGAAATCTTCCCTGCGCGCCTCAAGCGCCGTGCTCGCTTGCGCGACTCCATCAATGAAGCGATGCCCGAGATTGAGAAGGCCGTCGAACACCACAGCCTCAACACCTATTACGATCGCGCTCTGAACCTCATCGTCTCCGGCCGTGCCCGTGATGCCTTTGACCTCAACAGTGAGAGCGAAAAACTCCGCGACCGTTATGGCCGCAACACCTTCGGCCAATCACTCCTCCTCGCCCGCCGCCTCGTCGAGGCCGGCACTCGTGTTGTCGAGGTCATCTGGCCCAAGGTCGCCAACTCCGATAACCATTCGTGGGACGTGCACGTCGGCCTCGAGAAGCGGATGAAAGAACAGTCCGCCCCGATGCTCGACACTGGCCTCTCCGCACTCTTCGAGGATCTCGATCAGCGCGGATTGCTCGCCGAGACGATGGTCGTCGCCATCGGCGAATTCGGTCGCAGCCCGGAGAAGGGCCTCTCCACCTCCGGCAACAGCAACGACGCCAATGGCCGCGACCACTGGCCCTATTGCTACACCGGCATCATCGCCGGCGCCGGCATCAAGCGCGGCTACGTCCACGGCAAATCCGACAAGACCGGCTCTGCGCCCAGCGAGGACCCAATCCATCCCACCGAACTGCTCGCCTCGATGTACCACGCCTTTGGCATCGATCCGGAAACAATCGTGTACAACCACCTCAACCAGCCGCGCGAACTGGTGAAGGCCAAGGCCGTCACCAAGCTCTTCGCGTAACCCAACACGCCTTCACAACGGCCCGGTTCAACACCGGGCCGTTTTTCTTTTTCTTGGGTGGCAGCAAACTCCTGCTTGCGCGACTCACCAGCTTGTGAAAACTTTCACGAAGTTTATGGCACACGTTAAGTTGCACATCCCCGGACCGGTTGAAGTCAGCGAGAAGACTTTCAAGGCGTTCTGTCAGCCGATGATCGGCCACCGCGGCCAGGGTTTTAAGGACCTCGTCGCGAAGATTCAACCACAGCTCCAGACGCTGCTCGGCACGAAACAACTCGCCTATCTCTCGACCTCCAGCGCGTGGGGCGTGATGGAGGGCGCGCTGCGCAACCTCACGCAGAAAAAGGTGCTCAACTGCATGAAGGGGGCTTTCTCCGACAAGTGGCTCGATGTCGCCAAGCGTTGCGGCAAGGAGGCCGAGGCACTGCAGGTGCCGTGGGGATCGCCCATCCGCCCGGAGCAGATTGAAGCCAAGCTCGCCACCGGCCAGTTCGATTCGCTCACGCTCATCCACAACGAGACGAGCACCGGCACGATGAGTCCGCTGGCGGAGATTGCCGCGCTCAAGAAGAAATATCCCGACGTGATGTTCATCGTGGACGCCGTCAGCTCCATGACCGCCGTGCCGATCCACTTCGACGCGCTCGGCATTGATGTGCTGCTCGCCGGCACGCAGAAGGCATTCGCATTGCCGCCCGGCCTCACCGTCTTCACCGCATCACCCGCCGCGCTCGCGAGGGCTGCGACTGCGAAGGACCGCGGTTATTACTTCGACTTCGTCGAGTTCCAGAAAAACGCCGCGGAGAACATGACGCCGAGTACTCCGAGCATCAGTCACGTGTACGCGCTCGCCAGCAAGCTCGACGATTTCTTCGCTGAAGGATTGGAGAACCGTTACGCGCGCCACAAGAAGACCAACCAGATGACGCGCGACTGGGCTGCGCGCCACGGCTTCAATCTCTTCCCCGAGGCGGGCTACGAATCCATCACACTCACCTGCGTGAACAACGGCGCCAAGTCGGGCGGTCGCGTGGTGGACGCAGCCAAGCTGCAGAAGCTCGTGAAGGATCAGGGTTTCCTCATCGACGGCGGCTACGGAAAAATCAAGGGCACCACCTTCCGCCTCTCGAACATGGGCGACGAGACGCCCGAGACGATGAACGCACTCTACGCCGCGCTCGACAGCGCGATGGCGAAGCTCTGATCCACCTTACATTGAAACGCCGAAGGGCGGAGATGCGGATAAATATTCACGCCTCCGCCCTTCCTCTTTTTGATGATGCAATACTCTGCTACGGCTTCACATCACACGCGCTCGTTTTTTTGCAGCAAATCCACGTGTCGTGTTCGTCCAGGAAAAGCAACGCGGCGGCCATGAACAGATAAACGGTGTTCTGTGCCACCACAACCCAGTTGCCCAGTGCCAACTGACCGAAGATCAGCGTCAGGAACAGAAGTCCCGTGCCGAACAGCGCGCCGTTGCGGCGATAGCCGAGCAGCAGTAAAATGCCCAACGCCACTTCCACGAACGGCAGCGCGTAGCCGTAAGGCACGAGCAGCCATTTCGGAAGCCAGTTGTTCGCGAAGATCGGGCGCAACATGTTCTCCACGAAACCGGTGACGTTCGTGAGCTTGGTGATGCCGGCCATCAACAGGATCAGCGAGAGGCTCCAACGACCCAACGCGATCGCCGCGGACTTGGGATCACATTTGCAACCGCACTTGGTTTCCATAGGTTTCTCGTTTCAACAGAACACGGAAATCCACTCAACGCGCCGGCGTTACGGCGTCACAGCCAAACGCTCTTCCTGGCGTTCGCCGGCCATCAGCACACCCTGCTCTTTGTACGGCTTGAGCATGAAATGCGTGGCTGTGGAGAGAACACCCGAGATGGTGGCGAGCTTCTCGGAAACGAACGTGGCGACCTCGCGGAGGTTGCGTCCCTCGACGATTACCAGCAGATCGTAGCCGCCGCTCATCAGATGGCAGGACCGCACCTCGCCGTACTTGGCGATGCGCTCGGCGAGTCGGTTGAAGCCGCCTTCGCGCTCGGGCGTGATCTTCACTTCGATCACTGCGCGCACGGTGTCCACCCCCGCCCGCTCCTCGTGCAGGATGGCGCGGTAGCCCAAGATGACGCGGTCGGCCTCGTACTCCTTGATCTTGGCGGCGACCTCGGCCTCGGAGAGGTTGAGCATCGCGGCGAGTTGGGCTGGCTTGAGCGCGGCGTTCTCGTGGAGAAGTTTCAGGAGGGCATCCATGTCGAAAGGTTAAACACGAGACCGCAGATTGAACACGATTTATTTTGCGCGCAGAAGCGAACGAGCCTCGCTCAAAGCGGCGCGAGGGCGGTCCAATTCGCGGAGCCGAACTTGGCGATGAACTTCTCGCGCAACACCTCGGCGGCAGATTGACCGCGCACGAGAGCGAACGTGGCCGAACCGCTGCCGCTCATCAATGTGGCAGTCGCGCCGTGTGCGCGCAGGAATTCTTGATAGAGCGCGAGGATGGGATGCTTGTGCAGCGCGGGCGCTTCGAGCGAGTTGTAGAAGGCCGCGCCCGCCGACGTGAGATCGCCAGCCAGCAGCGCTACCAACTCGCGCGCGCGACCGGGGCGGCCGCGCAGCGCTTCGGGAAACTTCGCCAGCGACTGATAAGCCCACGGCGTGGAGATGCCGAAGCCGGGATGAATGAGCAACATCCACGCACCACGCAGCGCGGCGAAAGGCTCGAGCGACTCGACCTGTTCGCCGCGACCGATGGCAATCGCGGGCTGATGTTGCAGGAAGAACGGCACGTCGGAACCAAGCCGTGCGGCGATCGGGAAAAGCTGTTCCGATGAGAGCGGTTTCCCGAAAATCTCGTTCAATCCGACCAGAGTGATGGCGGCGTTGCCGCTGCCGCCGCCGAGGCCCGCGGCCATCGGGATGTTCTTCGTGAGATGGATGGAGATGCCGTCTGCGATGCGGGCGGACTCGAGAAACGCGGTCGCGGCGCGGTGGACGAGATTGGCTGAGTCCACGGGCAAAGCGGGGTTGCTGCAAGAGAGCTGGATGCCCGAACCGCCGCGCTGGAACGTGAGTTCATCGTGCAACGCCACCGACTGCATCACCGTCTCCAGTTCATGGAAACCATCGGCGCGCTTGCCGAGGATGTTCAGCAGCAGATTGACCTTGCAGCCGGATGGACGGGTGAGCGTCATTCCGTTTGCCCCCGCGGTTAGGCGGCCGAGTCCGGTTTCTTGCGACGGCGATCGCGCCAGCTCCAGAACCACGCCACCACGATGCAGAACTCGTAGAGTATGTGGAGCGGCGCGGCGAAAATCAACATCGTGAGCGGATCGCCTGAGGGCGTAATGACAGCGGAGAGGACGAGGTTGATGACGATCCAGTAGCGACGGAACGCGTTGAGCTTTTTGTGGTCGAGCAGGCCGACCTTCACGAGCGTGAGGATGACGACGGGCAATTGGAAGCCGGCTCCCATCGCGATCATGAACTTGAAGGCGAACCCGATGTATTCCTCCGCCTGCCATTGATCGGAACTGAACCCGAGCCAGTCCGAGAACTCGACCGAGGCGGTGACCGTGATCGGCAGGATGATGAAATAGCAGAAAGCCACGCCGAGCAGGAAGAGCACCGTGCCGGTACCGGCCACCTGATAGAGGAGACTCTTCTCGCGCAGACGCAATGCGGGTAGAACGAACTGGCCGATGAAGAAAATGATGAACGGCGCGGCAATCACGATGCCGCCGTAGAAGGCCAACTTGAGCGCGACCATGATGGCGCTGAGCGGACTGAGGTTGATCAGGTCGACCAACCGCTTTTTGGGAAATTGATCAGACGTCGGTCCCGGCTGAATCGCAAACACGGTGTTGGTGCCGATTACCACCGGCGCGAGTTTAAGCGACTCAATCTGGTTCGTGCCGGCGTAGTAACCCTTCAGATCGGCGGAACGGATTTTCGAAAGCTGGTTCGTGCCGAGGAAAAGCGGCACCGAGGTTTGCTGCTTGGGAATGGCGGCGTAGAGATTGATGTCGTAGATCCGCCCCGAAACGTAAAGTTTCTGCGCGGTAACGAGCGGGAATGCCAGCACGTCCACCAACCAGTTGCCACCGACGAGGCAGATCAACATCGCGATCAGCACCGAGGACAT
>SIAT01000045.1 GCA_009691645.1 Pedosphaera sp.
ACTTCCGGACTGGACTACAAGCGGCTGAATTTGAAGGAGCAGCTTCCACAGCTCACCACCGATGCGGCCCTCGCTCTCCTCGCCAGTAATGGCAACCTCGTCAAACGCCCATTCGCGCTCACCGAAAAGGCCGGCCTCGTCGGCTTCAAGGAAGAGCAATGGACGCAACTGATCGCCCGCTGAGCCCGCTCGCTCCTATTCTTCTTCCTCTTTCGCTCCATATTCTCCTGCGGCTAATGAAGGCTGGCGATGCGCTTGCGCTCTTACTAGGATGGCTGTGATGAACAGTGACATTCGCGCCGCGCAAGAGGAAGTTCAACGGCATAACGAGGCTTTGAAACCGCTCTTCGCCGAGATCGGCAAGGTCATCGTCGGCCAGCAATATCTTGTCGAACGGCTCGTCATCGGCCTGCTCGCCAACGGCCACGTGCTGCTCGAAGGCGTCCCCGGACTCGCCAAAACGCTCGCCGTGAAATCGCTCGCCGGTAGCCTCAGCGTGAAGTTCTCCCGGCTGCAATTCACGCCGGACATGCTGCCCGCCGACGTCATCGGCACGCAGATTTTTAACCCGCAGACGGCCGCCTTCACCACGCGCAAAGGTCCGATCTTCGCGAACCTCGTTCTCGCGGATGAGATCAACCGCGCGCCCGCCAAGGTGCAGAGCGCGTTGCTCGAGGCGATGCAGGAGAAACAGGTGACCATCGGCGAGCAGACGCACCGGTTGGAAGAGCCGTTCCTCGTCCTCGCCACGCAAAACCCGATCGAGCAGGAAGGCACCTATCCGCTGCCGGAAGCGCAGGTGGATCGTTTCATGTTGAAGCTCAAGATTGGTTATCCCTCGCGCGACGAGGAGCGCCGCATCCTCGATCTCATGGCTCGCACCAGCGGCCAACCCGCCGTGACCGCCGTCGCCAGCGGCGCGCAAATCCTCGCCGCGCGCGAAGTGATCAACCACATCTACGTGGATGAGAAAGTGAAGGATTACATCGTCGATCTCGTCTGCGCCACGCGCGAACCGGCGAGCTACAAACTCGATCTCGCCGGCCTCATCCAACTCGGCGCCAGCCCGCGCGCCACCATCGCCCTCGCCCTCGCCGCCAAAGCGCACGCCTTCCTTCGCGGCCGCGCCTACGTCACGCCACAGGATGTGAAGAGCATCGGCATGGACGTCCTCCGCCACCGCGTCGCCATCACTTACGAAGCCGAGGCCGAGGAGAAAACCAGCGAGAGCATCATCCAGAAGATTTTTGACACGCTGCCGGTGCCGTGAACCATGGGATGTTGAAGCCGCTTCCTGCCATCAGCGCTGAGCCAGCCGAAAATGATCCCTCGCGAAATCCTTAAAAAAATCCGACAGATCGAGATCCGCACACGCCGACTGGTCAGCGAGCGGACCGCGGGCCAGTACCACTCGGTCTTCAAGGGTCAGGGGATGAACTTCGAGGAAGTGCGCGAGTACCAGCCGGGTGATGACGTGCGCGCCATCGACTGGAACGTGACCGCGCGGATGAATCACCCCTTCGTGAAGAAGTTCGTGGAAGAACGCGAACTGACCGTGATGCTCGTGGTGGATGCGAGTGGCTCGGGCCGTTTCGGCTCCGGCGCGCAGAGCAAACGCGAGCTGGCCGCCGAGGTCGCCTCCGTGCTCGCCTTCTCCGCCATCCGCAACAACGACAAGGTCGGCCTCATCCTCTTCACCGATGCGGTGGAGAAATTCATCCCGCCCAAGAAAGGCCGGCGCCACGTGCTGCGCGTCATCCGCGAGATCCTTTTCTTCGAACCACGACGACGCGGCACCAATCTCGGTCTCGCGTTCGATTTCCTCAACCGCGTCACCGCCCATCGCGCCGTGACCGTCGTGCTCTCGGACTTCCTCGCCCCTGCACCCAGCGTGCTGCTCCGCCAGACCGGCCGGCGGCACGACCTCGTGGCCGTGCGCATCACCGACCGCTTCGAGCGCGAGCTGCCCGCGCTCGGTCGCCTCGTGCTCGAAGACGCCGAGACCGGTGAAGTCGTCGAGGTCAACACGCGCGATGAACACAAACGTGCCGCCTTCGCCGAACATCGCCGCACGGCCGAGAACGAACTCGAACGCACTCTTCGCGGCGCGGGCGTGGATTCCATCCAGCTCCACACCGGCGAGCCGTACGACGCCGCGCTCAACCACTTTTTCGAGACGCGCGAAAAACGACGCCTGCACCGATGAACGCTCTCGACCAAACGACGAACGCCTTCGCCGCGGCCGGCACCAACGACATCCGCGCGATCAAACCGCCCGTGCCCGTGGACATCGGCCTCGTGTCACTTTGGTGGATCCTCGCCGCGCTGGTCGTTGCCGCAGCGCTCGCCGGGTTACTCTGGTCCATCAAACGAAAGAATGCGTCACCGCTGACGCCCGAGCCGGCGCATGCCCGTGCGCGGCGCAAACTCATGGCGGCACTCGCCCTGCTCGACCGACCGCGCCTCTTCTGCATCGCCGTCTCCGACACGCTGCGCGTTTATCTCGAGGAACGTTTCAATTTTCGCGCACCCGAACGGACCACCGAGGAATTCATGAACGAGCTTCAAGCCACACCGTTGCTCAACGCCGAACAGCGGCGCTCGCTCGGCGTGTTTCTTGGGCAATGCGACTTGGTGAAGTTTGCCAAACATGAGCCTGCTCGATCCGAGTTGGAGGAACTCCACGCCGCCGCGCTCCGGCTCGTGACCGAAACCGAGCCGCCGCCACCCACCGCCGCTCCGCCCGTCTTCGTGCCGCCAACGTTGGACCGCACCTCGTGAACTTCGCCCAACCATACTGGCTGTTGTTGTTGCTGCTCCTGCCGTTCGCGGCGTGGCTGAAAGGCCGGCGCGGCCCCTCGGCGGCGTTCGTTTATTCCTCGACCTCGCTGGTGCGCGAGGTGATGCGCTCGACGCGTTCGCGTGCCGGCGGTTTCCTCGCCGCGCTGCGCTGGCTCGTGCTGGCCGCAGGCATCGTGGCGCTGGCCGGCCCGCGCCTGCCGGAGGGCGGCGCGCAGTTGACCGCCAGCGGCATCGACATCGTCATCTCACTCGACCTCTCGGACAGCATGGCCGCCGAGGATTTCGAGCGCGACGGCGAGCCGATCGATCGCCTCACCATCGCCAAGGAAGTGCTCGGCGAATTCATCAAGAGCCGCCCCAGCGATCGCATCGGGCTAATCGTCTTTTCCGGCACGGCCTACATCGCCGCCGCGCCGACGCTCGACCATGATTATCTGCTCGCGAACGTGCGGCGCTTCACCATCGACACCGTGCCCGAAGAGGGCACCGCCATCGGCTCGGGACTCTCTGCAGCGGTGAATCGCCTGCGCGATCTGAAGTCCAAGAGCAAGATCGTGATCCTGATGACTGATGGTCAGAATAATTCCGGTAAGATCCCGCCGCTCGCCGCCGCCGAAGCCGCACAGGCGCTCGGCGTGAAGGTGTACACCATCGGCGTCGGCGCGCGCGGCACCGCCAAGCTCCCGCGCAAAGATCCCTTCGGCCGCAAGGTGTATGTGCCGATGAATGTGGACATCGACGACGAGATGCTCACGAAGATCGCCACGCGTACCGGCGGCAAATACTATCGCGCGATCAGCGCCGACACGCTGCGACAGGTGTACGGCGAGATTGATCGGATGGAGAAAACCACCGCGCAGGCCAAGCTCCACCAGCGTTACCGTGAGCTGTTCCCGTGGCTCACCGTCGCGGCGCTCGCGCTGCTGTTGCTGGAACTGCTCCTCGCCAATACCGTGTGGAGGAAATTACCGTGAACTTCACCTCGCTTCAATGGCTCTGGCTGCTCGCGTTGGTGCCGCTCTTGGCCGCGTTGTTCTTCTGGAACGAACGCCGACAACAGCGGTTGATGGAACTCTTCATCCAATCGCGTCTACTCGGCCAACTCACCACCGGCGTCTCACCTGCGCGCCGCCGGTTCCGGCTTGTGCTGCTGCTGGCCGCGATGGCCTCTCTCGCCTTCGCCGCCGCCCGTCCCCGCTGGGGCGTCGTCACCGAAGAGGCGCGTTCGGAGGGTTTGGATATCGTCGTAGCCATCGACACTTCGCGCAGCATGTTGGCTGAAGACATTCGCCCGAACCGCCTCGAACGCGCCAAACTCGCCGCGATGGAATTGACGCAACTTGCGCGCGCCGACCGCTTCGCGCTCATGCCGTTCGCCGGCTCGGCTTTCATCCAATGCCCGCTCACATCGGACGCCGAGGTGCTGCGCCAGAATATCAACGCCATCGAGGCGGGCATCATCCCCACCGGCGGCAGCTCGCTGTCCGAAGCCATCCGCACCGCGCTCACCGCGTTCGTGGATGGCGACCAGTCACACAAAGTGCTCGTGCTGATCACCGACGGTGAGGAACACGAACCGGCCGCACTCGCCGCCGCCGAGGCTGCCGCAAAAGACGGGCTGCGCATCTTCACGGTGGGCGTCGGCTCGCCCGAAGGCGAACTGCTCCGCGTGCCGCAGAACGATGGCAGCGTGGATTATCTGCGCGATGAAAACGGTCGCATCGTCAAATCACGCCTGAACGAACCGCTGTTGCGGCAGATTGCCGTCGCGGCGCGAGGTTTCTATCTGCCGCTCGCCGGCACAAAAGCAATCGAGACGCTCTATCGCACCGGCCTCGCGCCACTCCCGAAGACGAAGGGGGAATCGGCGCAACTCCGCCGCTTGAAGGAGCAGTACCGCTGGCCTCTCGCGTTTGCTCTGTTACTGTTGATCGCAGAAATCTTCTTTCCCGAACGCCGCCGTGAGGTTTCTAATGACGACATGAGCCGTACGACGGGCAAAACCGCTTTGACGGCTGTGCTGCTGGTGTTTGCTTTCATTTCCGATACACCCGTCAACGCCTCGCCGGCGGGCGCGTTGCGGGACTACGAATCCGGCCGATTCGATCAGGCACAGAAAGAATTCGAGCGGCTCTCCGAAGCGCATCCGGCGAAGCCGGGCAAACCCGACAAGCAACGACTCCAGCAGAACGCCGGCGCGGCCGCCTTCCAGAATGGCGACTTCAGTGCGGCGGCGCGGCATTTCAGCGAGGCGCTCAAGGCGCCCGACCTCTCGCTGCAACAGCGCGCCTTCTACAATCTCGGCAACAGTTTCTACCGACTCGGCGAACACGTCAGTGATCCGCAACAGAAAATCCAGATGTGGGAGCAGTCGCTCCGCCAATTCGACGGCGCCATCAAGCTCGACAAAGCCGACACGGACGCTGAGTTCAACCGCGCGTTCGTGCACAAAAAACTTGAGGAGCTGAAGAAAAAACAGCCGCCGCCGCCGCCGAAGAAAGATGACAAGAAAGGCTCGACGCAGCCGAAGCAGGAACCCAAGAACGGCAAGGGAAAACAGGACGAAGAAGAATCGGCCGGCGGCCAGTCGAGCAACGACAAAAAGAAAAAGAGCCCGAATCAGAAATCCGAAGAGCCTCAAAATGGTGGCGACGACCGCACCGACACCGCTGACCAACCCGACGAGGCGCCGCAGATGTCGCCCCGGCAGGCGCAGCAATTGCTCGATGCGCAGCGTGACGGGGAGAAGGCGCTCATCCACCGGCCACCGGGGAAGGCACGCGATCGACGAGTGCTCAAAGATTGGTGAAGGATGCGTTCTCCCTTTCATTGCTGGATTGCATTCGCATCGTGCCTCCTCGCATTTCTCGCGGACGCAGCGACGTTCACCGCCAAACTCGACCGCGAGATCATCCTTGCTGGCGAAAGCGCCGTGCTCACGTTGCGTTGTGAAGGCGCGCTGCCGAAGACGACGCAGCCAACACAGGGCGTCGCCGGTCTGGGCCTGAGTTTCCTCGGAGAGGAACAAGCGATTAGCCTCATCAACGGCAAAGCCAGTTCCGTCGTGATGTTTCGTTACCGCGTCACGCCCGACAAATTAGGCGACTTCACGGTGCCGCCATTCACCGTCATCCTCGGCAAGGAAACATTGAAGAGCGAACCGCTGCGGCTCCGTGTCGTCGCCGATTTGCCCCCAGATAAACCGCGGGGGGCGCCTCCCGCCGAAAACGCGACCGAGACGCCGGCGGCATTTCTCAAACTCATCGCGCCGACCAACACCGTTTATGTAGGCGAGGTGTTTCCCGTCGAGGTGCAGCTCTTCTTTCAGACCGCGCAGAACATCCAGATTCCACAACCGCGTGTGGAAGGCGTGCGTTTCCTGCTGCTGCGACCGAGCAGCCAGCAGAGCCGCGCGGAGATCGGCAACAGCATCTACAACGTCGTCTCTTTCCGGAACGCCGCCGTCGCCACCAAGCCCGGCCGGCTCGACCTCGCGTTCGACACCGACCTCACCGTCGTCGTGAGTCAGGGCATCGTCTTCGGCGAACTGCGGCCGATGAAGCTCGCCAGCCCCACGCAGCCGATCACCGTGCTGCCGCTGCCGAAAGAGAATGCGCCGCCGTCGTTCAATGGCGCCGTGGGCAGTTTCGAGATGAACGTCACCGCCGAGCCGACGAAGCTGCTCTCCGGCGATCCGATCTCGGTGAAGATTACCCTCTTCGGCCGCGGCGCGCTCGACAACGTGGAGCTTCCACCACAGCCGGCGTGGCGTGACTTCAAGTTTTACCCGCCGAACATAAAGCTCGATCACACCGACTCGCTCGCGATGAACAACATCAAAACCTTCGAGCAGGTCGTCACCGCCAACCACGCGCAGGTGAAAGCGCTGCCACCGCTCGAGTTCAGCTTCTTCGATCCGGAGGCCAAAGGTTATCGCACCGTCCGTTCCACGCCCATTCCACTCAGCCTCACGCCCGCCCCCGGTAGCGCGCTCACGCCGAGTGTCACGACGCCCGCCAACATCTCGATCACTCCGCCACCGGCCCCAAAGAAACCGGAGATCGCGCACATCAAACCGGGCCTCGGCACGCTCGCCCTCCTCACGCCGCCACTGGCGACGCGCCCGTGGTTCTTCACGCTGCAATTCCTCCCTCTCATCGTGTTCGTCGGCGCGCTCGCATGGCGCAAGCAGCAGGAACATCTTTCGAAAAATCCGCGCCGCGCGCGACGACTCGAAGTGGACCGCCTCGTCAGGGATGGCCTGCGCGAATTGAGGAAGCACGTAACGGCCCGTGACGACACGGCGTTCTTCACTTTGCTCGCGCGACTGTTGCACGAGCAACTCGGCGAACGCCTCGACCTGCCCGTCGCGAGCATCACCGAATCGGTCATCGAAGAACGACTTCATGGCCGGCTGCCGGAACGGACGCTCGCCTCGCTGCGCGAGTTGTTCCGCGCAACCGATCAAACGCGCTACGCGCCCATCGCCAGCACGCATGACCTGCGCGAAGCTCTCGCACAAGCCGAGCCAATCCTCACCGAACTGCGCCAGCTCGGGATGAAGGATTAAACCGATGCGCCGTCTCTTCCAAATCCTCCAAAGACTTGGCATCATGATTTTCGCCAGTGCGCTCTGCCTCGGCGCAGAGGCTGCGCCTGCGAATGGAACTGAAACCACGCGGATCTTCAATCAGGCCAATGTGCTCTTTGAAACCGGCAAATACGCTGAAGCAGCAGCAGCCTACGAAGCCATCGCGCGCACAGGCAAAACGTCGGCCGAGCTTTACTTCAACCTCGGCACCGCTCATCTGAAAGCCGGTCAACTTGGTCGCGCCATCTACTATCTGCGCCGATCCCAGCAGTTGGCGCCGCGCGAGACCGATGTCCGAGAAAACCTGCACTTCGCACGCGAGAAAGCCGCCAGTGGCCGCCCGATAAAAACGCAACTGGGTCGGTCTCTCACCGATTGGTTGGCACTCGATGAATGGGCTGTGCTGGCAACAATCGCACTTTGGCTCGTGCTCGGTTTGCTGACGGCGAACCAGCTCCGGCCCGCATGGCGCAATCGAACAGGTCCCTGGCTTCCGCCAGTGGGCACAACAGCCGCGCTGCTCCTTATCTTGAGCTTCATCGCATGGTCCGAACAAACGCGAGGCGAAGCCGTGGTGATCGTAACGGAAGCCATCGTCCGTTACGGTCCGCTCGAAGAATCCCAAGCGGCGCACACGCTGACCGACGGCACAGAAGTGCGGGTGCTGGATGAACAGGATGGCTGGCTGCGCGTGGCTGACGCGGATGGCCGCGACGGCTGGCTGTCGAGTCCACAGGCGGCTCTTCTGAGTAACACCCGCTAACATCGGCACCTTGCCATTCGGCACGCAGAATTTCGGGTTGACCGGATGCGCTTACTCTCTAGCATCACGCCCATGATTCGCGCACGTGTGTTCCAATTCCTCTTTGCGTTCGCCTTTGTGTCGACGGCCCAAATGACGCTGGCCGCCGAGGGCGTCAACATCACCGAGAAGGAGGGCAAACTTCGCATCGAGATCGGCGGCAAGTTTTTCTCGGAATACCACTTCAAGGACGTCTCGCGGCCGTTCCTCTACCCCGTCCTCGGGCCGGGCAATGCCGGTTACACACGCAATTACCCGATGAAGCAGGTGCCGGGCGAGGCGAACGATCACATCCACCACCGCTCGCTCTGGTACGCGCACGGTAACATCAACGGCGTGGATTTCTGGGCCGAGCAGGCACACGGCAAAACGATTCCGGGCAA
Source organism: Pedosphaera sp. (assembly GCA_009691645.1). Lineage (GTDB taxonomy): Bacteria > Verrucomicrobiota > Verrucomicrobiia > Limisphaerales > SIAT01 > SIAT01. The sequence goes on from SIAT01000045.1 coordinate 8,579, forward strand.
AACGGTCCATGAGAAATTCCTCGAGGTGAAGAGCGGCGGGGACGTGGGCGTGATCCAGTCGTTGAACAAACTCGTTGCGCCCGACGGCAAAGTGATCGGCACCGACGTGCGCACCATCCGCATCCTCAACCGCAAAGAGGACCGCGTGCTCGATTACGATGTGGAAATCAAAGCCAGCCACGGCGAGCTCGTGTTGGGCGACACGAAGGAAGGTTCCATGGCCATCCGCGTCGCCGAATCGATGCGGCTCACGCAGCCGAAAGGACAGCCCGCCGGCAAGGGCCACATCGTGAACAGCGAGGGCGTGCGCGACGGTCTGACTTGGGGCAAGCGCGCCAAGTGGGTGGATTACCACGGCCCCGTCGGCGAGCAGACGCTCGGCATCGCCATCTTCGATCATCCCTCCAATCCGCGCTATCCCACGTGGTGGCACGTGCGTGACTACGGCCTTTTCGCCGCGAATCCGTTCGGCCTGCACGATTTCGAGGGCGACAAGCAGAATCCGACCAAAGGCAATCTGACCGTGCCGGCCGGCAAGAGCGTCACCTTCAAGTACCGTTTCTATTTCCACACCGGCGATGAAAAGGCCGGCAAGGTCGCCGAACGTCACGAAGAGTACACGAAGTCGAAATAATCCCACCGCCCCCCACGTCTATTGGATCGCAACTCGAAAAAGAATTATGAGCAAACTCAATCGTCGTAGCTTCCTCAAAGGCACCCTCGCCGCCACCGCCACCATCGGCTGGACCGCCAAGTCGTGGTCGCAGGTTTCCGGCGCGAACAGCACCCTGCGCGTCGCCGTGGTCGGCTTCAAGGGCCGCGGCGAAAGCCACATCAGCGGCATGCGTTCCCTCCAGCAAAAGGAGAAGGGCGTGAAGATCACCGCGATGTGCGACGTGGATAGCAAGGTGCTCGCCGCTGGTGTGGACAAGTTGAACAAGACCAGCCAAGACGTCACCGGCTATCGCGATATGCGGGCGATGCTCGAGAAGGAGAAACTCGATATCGTGACCATCGCCACGCCGAACCACTGGCACGCGCTCGGCACCATCTGGGCCGTGCAAGCGGGCAAGGATGTGTACGTGGAGAAACCCGTTTCGCACAACGTCTGGGAAGGTCGCCAGATGGTCAACGCCGCGCGCAAGTACAAGAAGATCGTCCAGACCGGCACACAGAGTCGTTCCAGCTTCGCCATCAAGGAAGCGGTCGCGTGGGTTGCGGCGGGTAATCTCGGCAAGATCAAGATCGCCCGCGGCCTCTGCTACAAGCCGCGCGGCAGCATCGGCAGGGTCGCCGACGCGATGGCGGTTCCGAGCGAAATCGATTACGACCTGTGGTGCGGCCCCGCTCCGAAAGATCCCCTGCGCCGCGGCAAGCTCCATTACGATTGGCATTGGATCTGGAACTACGGCAACGGCGATCTCGGCAACCAGGGCATCCACCAGATGGACATCGCCCGCTGGTTCCTCGGCGAGATGGAACTCGCCCCGAGCGTCTTCAGCGTCGGCGGCCGCGTCGGCTACGTGGACGACGGCGAGACCGCGAACACTCAGATCGTTTTTCAGGATTACGTCAAAGCCCCGCTCATCTTCGAGGTGCGCGGCCTGCCTGATAAGAAGGGCAGCAAGGCGATGGATAAATACAAGGGCGGCAGCGTCGCCGTGATCATCGAGTGCGAAGGCGGCAATGTGCTGGTGCCCAGCTACACCGCCGCCACTGCGGTGGACAAGGATGGCAAGGTCATCAAAGAGTGGAAGGGTGCGCACGATCATTTCGAGAATTTCATCGACGCCGTTCGCAGCCGGAAACACACCGACCTCAGTGCCGACATTCTCGAAGGCCACCTCTCCAGCGCCCTGTGCCACACTGGCAACATCTCCTATCGCCTCGGCAAACAGGGCGATCCGGGCGCGATCCGCGAGCAGATCAAAGCCGACCGCGGTGCAGCCGAGACGTTCGACCGCATGGTCGAGCATCTCAAGGCGAACGAGGTGGACCTCAACACTAGCAAGCTCACCCTCGGCCCCGTGCTCAAGATGGACACGAAGACCGAGAAGTTCATCGGCAACGCCGCTGCCGACAAGCAGCTCACGCGGGAATATCGCAAGCCGTTCGTCGTGCCCGAGAACGTCTGACCTTTCCCTGCAGAACCGAGCAACAACCAATGACAGCCCACGGCTCAAATCGTGGGCTGTTTTTCAATCCAACCCAAAACCATGAAACTCTTTCCTGTTCTCGCCGCCGCACTCTGCGCCGCGACCGCGATCGCCGCCGAAAACCCCGCCGGCATTCCCGCTGATTACAAACTGGTTTACTCGCAGGACTTCGAGAAGCCCGAGGCGATCAAGGACTTCACCTTCTCCGATCCTGCCGCGTGGAAGGTCACGGCCGGCGACAAGGGCAATTCGCTCGAACTCACCAAGCAGAGCAATTACAAGACGACCGTCCGCTCGCCGTTCAACATCGCGCTGATCTCCGATAAGATGCTGGGCGACTTCATCCTCGAGGCCGACTTCATCCAGACCGGCAAGGAATACGGCCACCGCGACATGTGCCTCTTCTTCGGCTTCAACGCCCCGGCGAAGTTCTACTACACCCACATCGCCAC
>SIAT01000046.1 GCA_009691645.1 Pedosphaera sp.
AGCGCTTCGGTCCGGCCGACCTGCGCTTCTTCGCTCCGCAACACTGACTCGCAAATCCTCATGCACGAACCGCGTCTTGTGCTGGCCGGCGGCAGGGGATTTCTCGGCCAAGTGTTGGCGAAATATTTTCAAGCGCTCGGCTGGGAAGTCGTCATCCTCACGCGGCGGCCATCAGCACCCTCGGTTAATTCCACCGCGCCCGAGGTTCACTGGAACGGCGAGAAGTTGGGCGATTGGACGTGTGAATTGGAGGGCTCAACGGCCGTGATAAACCTGTCCGGCCGCACGGTGGATTGTCGCTACACGGCGAAGCACCAACGCGAGATCATGGATTCGCGTCTGAACTCAACGCGGATTCTTGGTGAAGCGATTGCGCGTTGCAACAATCCGCCGAGCGTTTGGTTGAACGCCGGCACAGCCACGATCTACAAACACACGCTCGGTCCAGCTTGGGATGAATCGGGCGAGATCGGCGCGACTTCGGCTGCGAAGGACGAGTTTTCCGTCGAGGTGGCGCGCGCTTGGGAAGAGACTTTCAACGCCGCGATCACCCCGCACACACGCAAAGTTACCCTGCGCTCGGCGATGGTGCTCGGCAATGGGCCGAACAGCGTCTTCCCAGTGCTGCGGCGCTTGGCGCGGCTTGGACTCGGTGGACCGATGGGCAGCGGCCGGCAATTTGTTTCCTGGATTCACGAGCTCGATTTTTGTCGCGCCATAGAGTGGCTCGTCGCGCGCGAGGATTTCAGCGGGCCTGTGAACATCGTCGCGCCGAACCCGCTGTCGAATGCCGAGATGATGCGCCTATTCCGTGAACTCGTGGGCGCGCCGATCGGCCTTCCGGCGTCGGAATGGATGCTGGAGCTGGGCGCGTTCTTTCTGCGCACGGAGACGGAGTTGGTCATCAAGAGCCGGCGTGTGGTGCCGACACGGCTGTTGGCGGGTGGCTTTGAATTCCGTTTCCAAACGATGCGCGAGGCACTGCTGGATTTGAACGCAAAGAAAGGTCGTCGCTCCAGAGCGGTTTCACGCCACGCTTTCTTTGCGATGCCGTGAAGTCCTGAAGTCCGTCAGCGTGGCGGCGCGTTTTACTTCTCAGGCCAATTCAAGTGGCGTCGGAGAAACTCGAATGTGCCGACGCCGTTTATTGTGTGCGGGCCGTTGAAGAACTCGATGGCCGTCCGTTCCGGAAAGCCGAGCCGCGCGTAAAGCCGGCGCACCTTCGCGTATTCGTAGGCGACCTGCTCGTCGATGCCCACGCCGTCGTCGTGCCCGCGCTCGACCATGAACGGCCGCGGTGCAATCAGCGCGGACATCTCGGCGTAGTTGAACGTGTGGCCGAGGTTGAATTCGTAAATCTCGTATTCGTTCGTGAACATGTAGCTGTAACGTCCACTGGTCGTCGCGTTCTTCTCCACCCATTCGTTGAAGTCAGCCGAGCAGATTGAGAGACAGTAGCGGTCGAGCAACGCCGGCACGCGCATCGCCGTTTTGCCACCATACGAGAGGCCGTAGAAGGCGATGCGTTTGGGATCCACGAACGGCTGCGCGGAAAGCCAGTCGAGGATACGGTCGTGTTGGGCGAGAATGACCGAGAAGAGTGATTTGCCAAGCGGGTTGGCTTTGCGTTGAAGCACACGGAAGGCGTCCTGACCGCGGTAGGGATTGTGCGGCGCGAAGACGATGTAGCCCTGCTCAGCCAACCGCGCCGCGAAGCCTTTGTAATAAACGAACGCGCGATCTTTCGGATCGGTCGTGACCACGTCGGCCGGCACACCTTCGAGGCCGTGCTGGCAGACGACGACCGGTCGCCGCTCGCCGGGCTTCAGATCTTTGGGCAGGAGCAGATGGCCCCACGCGAAAACCTCCGGCCACACATCCAGCGTGATCTCGTAGCTGGCCCATTTCGGCGTGTCCTGAATCTTGCGCGACAGCGGATTTGCCGGAAGCGTGGCGGCAGGGAAACGCCCGATGACTTCGTCCCACAGATTACTGCGATAAGTTTGCGTGGCTGCGTGCCAGTTTGTGGCGGGCTTGATGCGGTTCCAGAAAAACTCATCACGCGCGCGCGCCGAGAGGCGCATCAACCGCTGCACGTGCTCCTCCAGTTCCTTCACCGCGCGGCGCTGGCGTTGCTGCGGATCGAACACCTTGCGTGCGTCCGCAGGCAGCATTTTCGTGAGCGCCGCCGGCTTGGTTTTGATTTCCAATCCTTCAAAGAACGCGGCGAGCGCCGCATCGCTCATCGGTGTGGCAAAAGGTTTTTCTTTGTCGTGGATGAACTCGATTGCAGGCACGACGTTCCGCTGGCCGGCGAAGAACATTTGCGCGCGCGCGACCTCGCTCTTCACTAAATCGAAGGCGGGCGTGGTCCATTTGCCCGGCGCGGCGCCGGCGCGGCCGGGAGAGGGTGCGGGCGGGCCGCTGATCTTCGGCGGGACGCTGTGTTCGATGACGAGCCGGCGCGGGGCGATGAGACTGGCAATCTCGGCATCGCCGAACTCACGCAACTGGCCGAAGACATTGCGGTAGATCGGCTCGCTCCAGGTGTTCTCCCGCGAATCGAAGTAACCGCTCACGAGCGTCGCGTCCACGCGCAGATCGAGCGCGGCGGTGTGCAGTGCAATCAACGCGCCCTCGGCGAAACCCACGATACCGATCTTCAGCGGTTTGGTGTCCGGTTGCTTGTTTTCGGAGACGAACCAATCCACCGCCGCGAGCGCCTTCTGCACTTCGTAGCCGATGATGTGCCGGCCCATCTCGAATGCCTGCCGGTAAATCCATTCGCGGTGCGGCTGGTTTGTGTTGCGGCCGACGAGGTCGCTGCCGGACCAGGTCGCCTGCCGATCCACGAGCACCGGCGCGAGTATTTGGCAGCCGTTTTCGGCGAGACGACGGATCCACTGCTGCTGCGGTGGCAAGCCGATGGCGAGGCCGGCGAGTTGTTCCGGTGTCTGATCCGCATCGGTCAGCGCGACGATGCGCGCGGTGATCTTTCCTTTTGGCTCGATGAGAAGTCCTTCGGCAAACACGCCTTCCAACACGGGCCAGCGCACGGCGAAGATGCTGTAACTGTCGGTCTCGGCCACCAGCGCGCTGGTCGTGCCGATGGCGTTAAACTCCGGCGCGAGGAACGTCACGCGGGCATCCACCACGCCGATCGCCTTGCGCAGATGGTCACGGTTCGGTTGGACGGATTTCTCGTACGTGTCGCGCGATTTCAAATCCCGCCGCCACAGCTCCGCACGGTTGGTGGCCGCAGCGGCGGTCTCGCCCATCAGAAACCGGTCGATACCCGCGACCATCTGCGCCGAGAGATCCCCTTCGCGCGTGAGCGGCCGCGTGCCGGCCAAAGGCGCTTCGGCACCGGGCAGTGCAGTGGCTAGGAGGGCGACGGCGAACAGGAAAGCGAATCGGCGAAGGTGTGGGTTCATGGGTGCGTGCTTGTGCGTGCGACATGGCAACAGGGCGTCGCGAAGCTGTCAAAGTTTTCCGTTACTGAGAAGAGGGCCGGGAGCTATTTTTGTCGTGCCGAAGCAAATAAATTGAATTAACATCCATGCATGTCGAAGCAGCGTAAACGCCCCTTCATCACTGCCGCCATCGTGCTGGTGGCGGTCTGGGCCCTGGCGTGGTCTGGTTATTCCATGGCACAGCGGTCGAAGGTGACGCCAGAAAAGGTGCGCGAATATCTCGTGGCTGTGGACCTCGAGAAACTTTCGCCGGCTGAGCGCCAGCAGGCGATCCAAAAGCTCGCCTCGATGGTGAATCAACTCCCGAATCAGGAGCGCCGCGAACTGCGCGGAGACGTGACCACTGGAAAACGCCTCAACCTCGGCGCGACTAATAATGCACCCACGACCAACTCGAGCGACGGCGGCACGAACCGCCCCCCTCGCGACGTCAACGGCGATCGCTGGTTCAAGCAGATGAACGACGACGAGAAAGCGATGTTCATCGAGGCCACTTTCCCCACCGGCTTCAAGCGGATGATCGAGGCGTTCGAAAAGCTCCCCTCGGAGCAGCGCCAGAAAGCTGTGGCCGAAGCATTGAAGCGCCTCCGCGACGCGCGCGCGAAAGGGCAGTTGCCCGGCGCTCCCGTCAAACCCAATGACTCGCCCATCAGCAAGGAACTGCAGGACAAGATTACCGCTGTCGGCTTGAAGACCTTCTACAGCCAAAGTTCCGCCCAAACCAAAGCAGAGCTGGCGCCGTTGCTCGATGAATTGCAGCGCGCCATGCAGAGTGGCCGCGCCTTCCGCTGAACCCGATGCGCCTCACTCTCCCATTTCCAGTGCGCCGTTCCCGAGTCGGCTTCACGCTCATCGAGATGCTCGTCGTCATCGCTATCATCGGCATTCTCGCCTCGCTGCTGCTGCCGGCCTTCGCGCAGGCGAAGGAGCGCGCGCGTGTGGCCAAGTGTCTCTCGAACTTGAAGCAAATCGGCTTCGCCATACAGACCTACGTGCTGGATAACGACAACCGCATGCCGGTGCTGTTCGATCGGCCTGTGGGGATGCCACCGGTCGGCAACTCGATGGACGTGGTGCTCTTGAAACACGCCGGCAATAATGTGCAGGTGTTCAAATGCCCCTCGGATCGTGAGCGCACTTTCGAGCTGACCGGATCGAGCTACTCGTGGAACGTCTTCATCAACGGCCAACCGGCCGACGCCCTCAAGGTTCTGAACCTTTCGCTGAGCGACACCGAGATCCCCATCTTCTTCGACAAAGACAAATTCCACACCCCGCTTGGTGACGACAAGGATGTGAACTACCTGTACGCCGATGGAAACATCAAGAACCAGCTCGTCATCGGTGGCTCAATCCTGCCGAGGCCGTGATCGCGCTGCAACAACTCTCCAAGAAGTTCGGTGACCGCTGGGCGTTGCGCCCGCTGGATCTGTCAGTGTCGCACGGCGAGATTTTCGGCTTGCTCGGTCATAACGGCGCGGGCAAAAGCACGGCCATCGGGATGATGCTCGGGCAAGTCTGGCCGACCGGCGGCGAGGCGCACATTTGTGGGCACGACGTGGCCATCGACCGCCGACTCGCGCTCCACAAGGTCGGTGCGATCTTCGAGACACCCGTCTTCTACGATTACCTCAGCGGCTGGAGGAATCTCGAGCTGCTCAGCCAATACACAGCCCCTACCCCGCCCGCGCGGCTGCGCGAAGTGATCGAATGGGTCGGACTCACCGGCCGCGAGAAATCGAAGGTCAAGACCTACTCCCACGGCATGCGCACCCGGCTCGCCTTGGCCCAGGCATTGCTCCCCAACCCGGAGCTTCTGATTCTCGACGAGCCGAGCGACGGCCTCGACCCCGAGGGCATTCACGAAATGCGCCAGACCATCCTCCGCCTGCGTCACGAGTTGGGCCTCACCATCCTGCTCTCCTCCCATTTATTGAACGAAGTGGAACAACTCTGCACGCGCATCGCCGTCCTGAACAAAGGCGTGAAAGTCTTCGACGGCACATTGGAGCAAATCCGCCAGAGCCGCCACGGCTGGGTGCGGCTGCGCGTCGGCGACTTCGCCGCGGCGGTGGCGGACCTGACGGCCCAGCAGCTCGTGGTCGATACGCACGATGGTTCCCACGTGGTCCTGCTCCCCGGTGTGGACACCGACGCCCTCGTGCGGCGGTTGGTGGAACAGGGGATGCGGGTGTTCGAGATCGTCCGTGAGGAGCAGACGCTCGAAGGGTTCTACCTGGAGTTGATGAAGAAGAAAGAAACGCCCGGCGTGCCGGCGCGGGATTGATTTATGTTCTGGCTTCAACTGCGCGGCGAACTCTGGAAGCTCTTCGGCAAGAAGCGCACGTACATCGGTTTCGGCATGTTCCTCCTGGCGCAGAACATCGTGGCGCTCGTCTTCCGCTTCTCGAACGCCTCGCGCGAAATGGTCCGCACGCTCGAGGGGAACAGCTACGTGGCCACGTATTACATCTCCAGTCTGACCATCGCGACGATCATGCTCTTTCCCATCGCCTACATGCTGATGCCGCTCTACGTCTCCCTCGTCGGCGGAGACCTCGTCGCGAAGGAGGCGGAAGATGGCACGCTGCGAATGATCCTCTCCCGGCCGGTCACGCGCGTGCGGTTGCTGTTGCTCAAGTGGATCGCCGGCGCACTCTTCTCCCTGCTCCTCGTCTTCGCGCTGGGGATATTCGGCGTCGCATTCGCCGCGCTTTGGTTTCCGTGGGGCGGGATGTTCGTCTTCATCCCCGGCGAAGTCTTTAGCGTCTTCGGCCCGGAAGAAGGCCTCTACCACTTCACCATCGCCCACATCATGCTCTGGGTGACAGCCGTCACGGTGATGGGCCTCGCCTTCATGTTCTCCTGCTTCAACGTCAAGCCCGCCGCGGCCACCGTGCTGGCGCTCTCGTTCGTCTTCCTCAACTTCATCCTGATGAACATCCCGTTCTTCAAAGAGATCCAGCACTGGTTCTTCACCTACCACCTGAACCTCTGGCAAGGGATGCTCGTCGAGCCGATCCTGTGGTGGAAAGTGGGCAGCTCCCTCACCGTGCTGGTGGCGTTCAACATCACCTTCTTCGTCATCGGCAGCACCGCCTTCCAAGTCCGCGACATCAAGTCGTAAGACGAGTTTTCACCAAGTCTGATTGGACTGGGCACGGATAGTAGGATAAAAACTCCAACAACCCATCCGTGTCTTGTCCGTTGTCTACCTCTGTAAAACTCTCCGCTCGATCTGCGGCTCAGTGGAGGAAGATTTTATCCGGACACTGATGGAATCGCAGAAAGCATTTCTCCAAAAAAACGCGAGGCGATGATGGAAAAAGTCAGACTTGGCGGGTGAGCTGGACGCCGAGGCGCAGGAGTTGCGCGACGGCAGTCTCGCTTTGTGCTTCGGCGTAGATGCGGAGGATCGGCTCGGTGCCGGAGCCGCGCAGCATCAGCCAAGAGCCGTCACGCGCGATGAACTTGACGCCATCGAATGTCTTGAGCCCGGTTACAGGGGATCGGCCGAGACGGGCGGGCGGGTTCTTCTGGCAGAAGTCCATCAGTGCAGCGCGTTTCTCGAGCGGGAAATGGGTGTCGATACGGCTGTAGCGGTGTGGGCCGTATGCCTTTTCCAATCGAGCTAGCAAAGTAGGGAGCGGCTTGCGCTCAACAGCGAGCATCTCCAGTAACATGAGTCCGGCCAGGATGCCGTCCCGCTCGGGGATGTGGCCGGGAAAACCGATGCCGCCCGATTCTTCGAAGCCGAGCAGGACATTTCCTTTCAACATCTCGGCGGCGATGTATTTGAAACCGACGCCGGTCTCGACCAACTCGAGTCCGTGCGCGGCGCACATCTTGTCCACCATCGAGGTCGTGGTGAGCGCCTTCACCACCCGTCCTTTGCCGTGGCGGTTCGTGATGAAATGGCGCAGAAGCAGGCAGATGATCTGATGAGTGGTGAGCGCGCGGCCACGGCCATCCATACCACCAACCCGGTCGGCGTCGCCGTCGGTGACGAGGCAGAGATCGTGGGGATGACGCGCGAGGTAGGCGGCGCTCTTGGTGTAATTCCGAGCAATCGGCTCGGGATTGATGCCGCCGAAGTTCGGATCGTGCTCGGCGTTGAGCGTCGTGACGCGGCAGGTGGTGTCGGCGAGAATTTTTTCGAAACAGCCAGCACCAACGCCGAAGAGGGCTTCATGAGCGAAGCGTAGGCGGGAACGGGCGATGAGTCGGAAGTCCACCAAACGCTTGAGCGCGCGGAAATAGTTCGGACACGGGTCGTGCAGACAGATCCGCTTTTGTCGGAGTGCGGTGTCGAAATCGAGCAAGCGAACGGGGGATTGGTCCAGACGCGCCTCGATGTCGCGACAGATAGCCGAGTCGGCCGAGCCGCCGAAGTGGGCTTTGAGTTTGTAGCCGTTGAAGGCGGGCGGATTGTGGCTGGCGGTGAGCATCACGCCGCCCCTGCCCTTCTTCTGCAACACAGCGAAGGAGACAGCGGGCGTGGGAATCGGTGCGGGCGATAGAAGCACCTCGAGCCCGTTGCCGGCGAGCACTTCGGCGGTCTGCCGGGCGAACTGGTCGGAGAGGAACCGGCGGTCGTAGCCGATGACGGCCAACGGAACGGTGCCCGGTGGCGAGTTCGCGTTCCAGAAGTCCGCAGTGGCTTGCGCGACACGTGCGACGTTGGCGAAAGTGAAATCTTCGGCGATGATCGCCCGCCAACCGTCGGTGCCGAATTGGATGCTTGCCATGATGAGGTGCGGACGGTGCGGCGAGTTCAGGCGCGGCGGCGTTCTTTTTCGACCAAGCCGCGCATCTTCTTCACCGCGGCTTTCATGTTGGGCTTCGTGAAGAGTCCGCTGCCGCTCACGAAGGTGTCAGCGCCGGCGCGGGCGCATTCGACGGCGGTGTTGAAGTTGATGCCGCCATCCACCTCGATGCGGTAGGCGAGGTTGCGCTCCTTCCGCCATGTCCAAGCCTGCTGGATTTTCGGCAGACACTCGGTGATGAACGGTTGGCCACCGAAGCCGGGGTTCACGGTCATCACCAGGAGCAGATCAATCTGATCGAGATGCGGCTCGGCGAGCGCCATGGCCGTCGGCGGATTCACGGCGAGGCCGACCTTTTTCCCAAGTGACTTGATTTTCCAGATGAGGTGCGGGACTTGATCACCGAGTTCGGCGTGGATGATGATCTGGTCAGCGCCGGCCTTGGCGAAGGGTTCGAGGAGTATCTCCGACCGGCTGCACATGAGATGGACGTCGAAGAAAAGGCGTGACTGCGGACGGAGTGTCTTCACCACGTCGGGGCCGAAGGAGATGTTAGGCACGAAATGGCCGTCCATGATGTCGAGGTGTAGCCAGTCGGCGGCGGCGCGCTCGGCACGGCGGGTTTCGTCGGTGAACTTCCCGAAATTGGCGGCCAGCAGCGAAGGCGCGATAATCATCGCGCAGGAGGCTATTGAAAACACGCGGCCCGAGTCAATATCGCCGCGCGGAAACGCTCAGGCCGTGGCCGGCGCAGGCGTGCCCAATCCGGGGTCGAGCTTCGGCGGAATCGGTTTGTGCGTCTCGGTAAGCGGCGTGTGTGCCACATCGTGCATCGGCGTGACGGCGGGTGGCGGCGGCGGCGGCGGGGTGAACTTCCCAGTGCGGACGATTTCCTCCACCTGCGCGCCATCGAGCGTTTCATGCTCAATCAGGCTCTTGGCGATGATCTCGAGCTTGTCGCGATTGGCCTCGATGAGCGTCTTGGCCCTCTCGTAGGAAGCGTTGATGATCCGCTTAACCTCGGTGTCGATCTCCTGCGCGGTGTGTTCGCTGTAATCTTGCGCGCGGGCCATGTCGCGCCCGAGGAAGACGTATTCGTTTTGATCACCGTACTGGACCATGCCGAGTTTCTCGCTCATCCCGAACTGGCAAACCATCGCGCGGGCCATCTTGGTGGCCTGCTGAATGTCGCCGGCGGCACCGGTGGAAACGTCGCCGGAACAGATTTCCTCGCCGATGCGCCCGGCCATCGTCATGGTGATGATGTCGAGCATCTCCTTCTTCTGATGGTTCAAGACATCCTCCTTCGGGAGCGACATGGTGGAGCCGAGTGACTGGCCGCGGGGAATGATGGTGACCTTGTGCAACGGGTGAGTGTGGTCGAGCAGGACGTTGACGAGCGCGTGGCCAGCCTCGTGCCACGCAGTACGTTTCTTGTCCTCGACGGTCATCGCCAAAGTGCGGCGCTCGCGACCCCAGCGGACCTTGTCGCGCGCCTCCTCGAGTTCGGACATGCCGATGTCCTTCTTGTCGCGGCGAGCAGCGAGCAGCGCGGCTTCGTTGAGAAGGTTCGCCAGTTCCGCACCAGAATAACCGGGCGTGCCGCGCGCGATGACGGAAAGATCCGCCGCCGTGTCGAGCTTCACGTTCTTGGCGTGAACCTTGAGGATCGCCTCGCGCCCGCGGACGTCGGGGAGGTTGACCGTGATCTGCCGGTCAAAACGGCCGGGGCGCAGGAGTGCCGGATCGAGAACGTCGGAGCGATTCGTGGCAGCGATAATGATGACGCCTTCCTGCGAGTCGAAGCCATCCATCTCGACGAGGAGCGCATTGAGCGTTTGCTCGCGCTCGTCATTTCCACCGCCGAGACCGTGACCGCGAGCGCGACCGACGGCATCAATCTCATCGATGAAGATGAGGCACGGAGTGGTCTTACGCGCCTGCTCGAACATGTCGCGGACGCGGCTGGCGCCGACCCCGACGAACATCTCCACGAAGTCCGAGCCGGAGATGCTGAAAAACGCAGCGTCCGCTTCGCCAGCGATGGCTTTGGCGAGCAGCGTCTTACCAGTACCGGGCGCGCCTATCATGAGGATGCCCTTCGGAATGCGTCCACCGAGCTTCTGGAATTTCTTCGGGTCCTTGAGGAACTCGACCAATTCGAAGACCTCTTCCTTGGCTTCTTCGACGCCGGCGACATCCTTGAAAGTGATCTTGTTCTTCTCCTTCGCGAGTATGCGCGCCTTGCTCTTGCCGAAGCTGAGCGCACCCTTGCCGGCCATCTTGATCTGCCGGATGAAGAAGAAATAAATGAAGCCGACGATGAGCAGGAACGGCAGCATCGTGACCAGAAAGCTCATCAGAAAGGTATTCGGCTCAACGGGGCGGAACTTGCCCGAGGCGAGCAGCTTTTCCTGTGCGGCGTCGGCCAGCGGCGTTTTGATCCGGAAGAACTCGGTCTTCTCTTTCCCTGTATCATCCTTGATCGGCTCGTTGTTTTCGTTCACGAGTCGATATTTGCCCGTGACGATACGTAATTCACTGGCCTGAGAATTGTAGGTGATTTCGCCGGCGATGAGCTGCTTGCCGTCAAGTTTCCCATCAACCAGCTTGATGAGGTCGGGGTACGGCAACTCGACGGATTTCGTTTCCGTCTGGTTCCGCAACATGATGAGGAGCGGAATCAGGCCCAAGATGGCAATCCAGATGATCCAAGACTTGGCGCTTCGTTCACTCCGATCGTTCTCGTTTTTATTTTCGTCCGACATATTTGAGCAGTGG
>SIAT01000047.1 GCA_009691645.1 Pedosphaera sp.
GGAAAATCTTTACCAATCCCAAGCTCCGGGCCGGACCGCCAAGCCGGTCCGTCCCTCCGCTTAGGATTGCCAACCACCACCGCAGTCATCACATCAAACAACGCTGCGGACTAACATTCCACCTGGCCCAGTTTTCGGGACCCACTCACACATGCCCGATCCTCTTTGCACTCGGCTCAAAGTCCTCATCGTCGAAACCCTCAAGCTCGATGACATCCGCCCCGAGGATATTCCTGACGACGAGTCCCTCTTTGGGTCTCCGCACTTTGGGCTCGATTCCATCGACGCGCTGGAGCTCGTTCTGCGACTCGAGAAGGAATTTGGCCTGAAGATCGGCAGCAGCGAGGAGTCACGCCGTGCGCTTGCCAGCGTCGCCGGACTTGCGGCCTATATCCGCGCTCACCAATCCGGTTCCTCCCCCTAATTCGACTGTCGTATGCACCCGACTGCGGACCAACTGCCGGCGGGAATTGAGGTCTGTGACTGCCTCACGCCATTCGGCGATGCAGCCGCCACCGCCACCGCGCTGCTCGCCAACCGTCGCGCACTATCACTTACGCCCGTGCTTGGCCGCGACGGAGGAGACCTCGTGCCGCTGGCGCTACTCGGCGCGATGGATGAAACGCTTCCTCCACGCTGGCTACCGGCTCTGCGTCAGCTGGCCGCCGCAATTCCGGTCGACGACTGGGGCTCGGCGCACACGCCGGTAATCATCACGAGCAGCAATTTCGGCGTCGGCAGCCTCTACGCCTTTACGCGCGACCACGACGCGCGCCACCTGGTCCACGGCACGCCATTCGCGAGCGTGGAATTTCTCCGACAGGAATTCGACTGGGGTGAGCACGTTCACGTCTTCTCGCACGCCTGCGTCACCGCGCACCTCGGCCTCGCCCACGCCGCGCGGTTGCTGCATGCCGGTCTGGCGGCGCGAGTGCTTGTGTTCTCGTTCGATTTTGTCAGCCCCTTTGTCGCCGGCGGATTTCACAGCTTAAAAATTCTCAACGGCACCATGCCCGCGCCCTACGCGATCCGCGAAGTCGGTGCTATCGGGCTCGGCGATGGTGCGGCATTCGCGGTGCTGACGCGCGACGCTGGACCCTTCCGTCTCGCGGCGCACACACTGCACAACGAGATGTTCCATTTCACCGGCAATCGGCCCGACGGTGCCGGCTTTGCCGCGTGCGCCGCCTCCATCGCAGCCGCCGCCGGCGGACGCCGCGTGTGGGTGAAAGGCCACGGCACCGGCACACTGGAGGCGGGCCGGCTCGAAGCCGTAGCACTCGCAAGACATTTTCCCGGCGCGCCACTCACCGGCTGGAAAGGCAGTCTGGGGCACACACTCGGCAGTTGCGGCCTAGTGGAGTTGGCCGTCGCGCTTGCGGCCCTGCGCGGATCGGGTTCGCCGGGAAAAATCCCTGGCACAGTCGGCGGTGGCACCACAAGTTTTACAGACACCGTGGCGCTCGCCCCGTTTTCCGTCGCCGAGTTCGACGGCGCGATCCTCACCAGCAACGCATTCGGTGGTGCCCACGCCGCGATGCTGCTCACCTATGATTGAGCGATTCCTCCATCACCTGCGCGTCGAACTTCCCGACGCGGACGAGACGGCGACCGCTGCGCGCACCCGGCTGGCTGATAAATTTCCGCGGACCGCGCTGCGCCGCATGACGCACCTCGGATTGCTCGTCGGTTCGGCGCTGGACGGCGTGCCGCTCGGACCGGACGACGCGTTGGTCTATGCGTCGACGTTCGCTGAGACTCGCGCGCTGGAGGATTTCCTTGGGAGCTTCCCCGCGGCGAGCCCGCTGCTTTTTCAGACCTCGATTCATCCTGGCGGCGTGCAGCAGGTGCTGATCGGCCGTCAACAACCGATCGCCCGTCTCTGGCCCCTCGCCGGGCGGACGCGATTGGTGGAGCAGGCGCTCCTCACCGCGCTGCTCGAACCCGCGCCGTGCGTGGCACTGGTTGGCGGCGAAGAGCGCGGCACGTGGATGCTCGAACACGCCATGGCCGCGGCGCGGCCGTTCGCGTTTGCAACGATACTGACGCACGAACTGGCCGGCGCCGCCGCCCGCACTGCCTTCAGGCCTGGACTCGCCGACGACGAGTCCTGCCCGTCGCTGGAAGATTTCGCCACTGCGCTGGCGGAGCGCCGCCCGCTCGGCTGGTGCGGCGCGGGCGGCGCGTGGACGTTGGAGTGGTTATGAGCGCGCCGACTCCCGTTGCACCGCTAGCACTGCGCAACCCGGGTCCAAGCTGGGGCTATGGTTTTCTATTGTGGGCGGAGCGGTGGTGGCCGCGCTGGTTCTTCCGGCCTATGCTGATGATCGGCACGTGGGTAGGGCTGACCTTCATGCCGGTGCAACGCGCGCATTCGCGCGCCTACCTTGCGGTCGTGTTGGGCCGGCCGCCGCGGCTGCTGGAGGTGTGGCGGCACTTTTTTGCCTTCGCCAATTTCCTGATGCTCAAGCTCCGCGCGGGGCGCGGCGCGCCGGTGCGCTGCGCCCTGGAGCCGGAGAACGCCGCAGCGTTTGATGCGCTGGTAGGTTCAGCGAAGCCCGCTCTCTTCGGCACGTTTCATTTCGGCGGTTCGGACCTGCTCGGCTACCTGCTGGGCGAACGCGGTCGGCGCGTTTCCATTATTCGATTGCGCGTCGGCAACTCCGATGACACCCGGCTCCTCGGGCAACGGTTTGACGACAAAGTTTCGTTTCTCTGGATCAACGATCCCGCCAACTTGCTCTTCGACTTGAAGGCGGCCATCGAGGCCGGCGATTCACTGGCGCTGAAATGCGACCGTCTGGAGTTCAGTGCGAAAACGGAACCGTTCAGGTTTCTCGGCGCGGACCGGCTGTTCCCCTTTACCATCTACCACCTCGCCGTTCTCTTTGACCGTCCGGTGGTGTTTTGCACTGCCGTGCCGGAGGGAGCGAAAGATGAAATGCGCGTGTTCGCCTCGCCGGTGTTTACGCCGGATCCCGCCGCCGGGCGCGCTGCGAACCTTGGTGCGGCGCGGGCACACTTTCAAGCGGTGCTCGTCCAGCTGGAAACATTGGTTCGCCAGCACCCGCTGCTTTGGTTCAACTTCTTGCCCCTAAATCCGGCGACGCCGTTCGTCGCCCCTTAGGCAGTGCGCACCGCTTCGTGCATGCCCCTCCGCTCCGTTTACAACCTTCTCGCTTACTACCTGACGCTGTTTTTTTTCGCGACGGGCGGACTGGGCTTGTGCCTCTTCAGTTGGCTGACTGGCTGGCTGCCGGCGTCGGAACCGACGGAGCGTTTCTTCCAGCGGTTGATCCACCGGCACTTTGCCCTGTTCCACTGGTGGTGTGAGTTTGCCCGGCTGGTCTATGTGCGCTATCGCGGATTTGAACAACTGCCACGCGGCGGGCTGGTGCTGGCGGCCAACCATCCGGCCTTGATCGACATCACCTGTCTGCTGGCCCGCGTGCCCGAGGCCGTGTGCATCTTCAAGCCCGCCATCCGTCGCAATCCTGTGCTGGGGGCCGCGGCCCGCCGTGCCGGCTATCTCGCGAGTGACGGTGGACACGAACTCGTGCGCCTGACGGCGGACAAGGTCGCGACTGGTCACACGCTGGTCATTTTTCCCGAAGGCACCCGCACCCCGCCGGGTCAACCCCTGTTGCCCTTCAAGCCTGGCTTCGTCCTCTTCGCACGGCGTGCGGGCGTGCCGATCCAGCTCGTGCGCATCACCACCGATTCTGATGTCCTCACCAAGGACTGCGCCTGGTGGCGGCTGCCGAGATTTCCGGCGCATATCGAGGTAACCGCCGGCCCGCTGGTTGCGACCGACACGGCCACGAGCACGGCTGCGCTGACCGCCGAAATCGAAACTTGGTTCCGCGCCGACCCAAGCGCGGCAGCTTGCCAGACTTGGGTGCCTTCCATCAGCTTGTCGGAACAGCCACCCTCCGTGCGATGACGGCCTCCTCCACCCACCTCGTAATTCTGCCGAGCTACAACACCGGTCCTCGACTCAGCGAGGTCGTGACGGAGGTATTGCGCCACTGGCAGCCGGTTCTCGTGGTCGTTGACGGCAGCACCGATGACAGCGAGCAACCCGTGTTGGCGTTGCTAAAAATCGAGCCGCAACTCTCCGTGCTCGTGCTGCCGCGCAACTCCGGCAAAGGCGCGGCCGTGCTCGCTGGCACGCGCGCGGCGATTGAGCGAGGCTTCACCCACGCGCTCGTGATGGATGCCGATGGACAGCATCCAGAAGGCAGCATCGGCGAATTCATGGCCGTTTCGCAGCGGCAACTGGAGGCCCTCGTGCTCGGCCGGCCGATTTTTCCGGCGAACATTCCGGCCGAGCGCCGGCATGGCCGCAAACTCAGCGTCGGCCTCGTGCATTTTGAGGTGCTCGGTGCAGGCATCGCCGATCCATTGTTTGGTTTCCGCGTCTATCCGCTCGCGCCGCTGCTGGCCGTGCTCGGGCCGCGCCGTGGCGGCCGGCGCTACGATTTCGATACCGAGGCGGCTGTGCGGATGTTCTGGGCGGGCGTGCCGCCGCTGAACGTCGCCGCCCCCGTGCGCTACTTCTCGCGCGCCGATGGCGGTGTGTCGCACTTTCACTATCTGCGCGATAACGCGACGCTTGTCTGGATGCACACGCGGCTCATCACTGAACTCCTGCTCCTGCGTTGGCCCGCCGTGCTCCGCCAACGCCGGCGTTTGCAGGCCGCCGGCTCACGCTTGAGTGCGCTGAATTATTCCACATGAAATGTTTCCCGCTGCTCTTGATCTGCCTGCTGGCCTCGCTGTCGAGGGCTGCGGAAACGGACCCGCTCACCGAACCGGCCAATCGGATCGCGCCCGACGATCCCGCGTGGAAAGACCTCGCCGCCACCTTCGCGCGCAAGCCTGACACCACCGCGAATTTCTCCGAGCAACGCTTTTTCCCCTTCAAGAAAACTCCAGTCGAACTCAAGGGCGAATCTCGCGTCTCGGCCGCGCGTGGCCTGAGCCTGCACTACACCGAGCCGGAAGAGCGCACGGTCATTCTCGATTCGCAGGGCGTGCTCGTGCGCGACGTGCGCGGGGAAAACGCCGCGCCCGCCGACCCCCGAGCCAGCGCCGCAAACGCGGCGCTCGTGCAGGTGCTGCGCTTCGATCTTCCCGCGCTGGCCGAAAATTTCGATATTTTCGGGCGACGCGAAGGCGCCGCCTGGCAGCTCGCCTTTGTGCCGCGCGCTGTCGATCTACGCCGTGCCGTCGGCCTGATCGTCGTCGCAGGCGGAGCCGATGCCGTGAACCGCATCGAGATTCGCCGCACGACGAAACAATATGTCGCGATTCTCATCGGACCGGCGCGTCCCGCGCCGTTCACCGCCGACGAGCTGAAGCAGTTCTTTCGCTGAGCCCCATGTCTTTTCGGCGTCGCCAACTCCTCGGCTGGGGACTCCTCGGCGTCGCCGCTTTGCTCGGCGCCCTGTGGCTCGCCCGGCTCGACTACGCGAAGAAAATCTCGAGCGACGTGCTCGACCTGATTCCCACCGACGAGCACGCCCCCGAGCTGGCGCTCGTCAGGCAACTCGCCAGCCAGGCCGAGGCGCGGACGATGTTTTTCGTGCTCACCGGTGCCGGCGACAAACCGGCATCCGCTGCGGCGGCGGAACGTTTTGCTACGGAATTGACGCGCTCGGCCGACTTCGATCAGGCGCTGCCGATGGCCGACACCGCCTCGCGCGATGCGCTCGGTCGTGAGTTGTTCGCGCAACGGTTCGCACTGCTGTTTCCTCAGTGGCTCCGGGCACGCGAGACCTCGCACGCCGCGGCGGGCGGCGGGCCGGCGGCATTTCCCGGTTGGCTCGCAACCGATGCTGCGGCGGCGCTCGGGCGGTTTCTCTCCACGCCAGAGGCGCTCGCGTTTCAGGACGCGATGCCGGCCGACCCGTTGCTGCTGATGCCCGACGCGGTGGACCGGTTGAAAAACGGCCTCGCGCTCGTGCAAATCTCCGCCGCTACGCCCGCGCCGCCCACGCTCGTGTGGGCGCGCCTCACCGCCTCGCCGTTGAGCGATGCCGGACAGGGGCCGGCGTTCGCCGCCATCGAGCGCGCCACGGCGGTCTTACGCACGCAATTTCCCGACATCGTGGTCACCTACACGGGCGTGAATCGTTTCGCGGCAGCAAGCCGCGCGCGCATTGAGCACGAAGTCTCGTGGCTCAACGCCCTCTCGCTCGCCGCCGTCCTGGCAGTCGCGTTGCTGTTTATCCGCAACCTCCATCGCGGCCTGCACCTCTTGCCGGTCGTGCTGCTTTCGATGCTGGGCGCGTGGGTCGGGACGACACTGGCGTTCGAGCGGCTGCACGTGCTGGTCTTTGTCGTCGGCTCGCTGCTCACCGGCGTTTCGATCGACTATGGGTTTTATCTTTTCATGCAGCCGCCGGCGCGGCCGGACGAGGATTATTGGGAAAAGGTCCGCCGGCTCGCGAAGCCGCTCCTCGCGAGTTGCTTCACGACCGTGGCAGGATTTGCGCTACTGTTGTTTTCCGAGTTGCCGCTGATTCGCCAGCTCGGCGTGTTCGTCGGTAGCGGGCTCGTCTGTGCGCTAGCAGCGGCCGTCGTCTATTTTTCCACGGTGAAGAACCCGTTTCTTGAGGCCCGCGTGTTTCGCGGTGGACAGGCACTGCCGGCCGGAGTGCGTCGAGGCGTCCGGCGTTTGCTCGTCGCGGTCTGGATCGGCGCGCTGCCGGGGTTGGCGTTGCTCACGTGGAAGGACGACATTCGCGAACTTGAGATTCCCTCCGTCGAACTGAAGCGCGAAGACGCGCGCATCCGGGTGCTCTTCGGCGAGCGGGCCGACCGCACCGTCTATCTTACCTACGGCGCGAACCTCGGTGAGGCGCGCGGCTCACTGGAGAAACTCGCCGCCTGGCTCGGCACGGCGGGTGGTGGTCGCACGCAGACGGTTGGACTCGGGGCGGTGGTGCCAACGGCGGACGAACACGGCCGTGCGGTGCGTTTCGTGCACGAGCACCCAGAGTTTGAGCCCCGACTTCGGGCGGCGCTCATGGAGGCGGGTTTTGAGGACGGCGGATTTGCGGCGTTCTTTGACGACTACGCTCGCTTCGCCGCCAGCGTCAATGAGGCGAGCCTCGATGCTGCGGTGCATGCGCTCCAGTCAAAACTCCTGGGGCCGCTCGGACTGCTCCTGCACGACGGAAAGCCGCTGAGTTGGTTCGTCACGGTGGCGAGCGCGGCGCCCGTCATCGCACCGCCGGCTGAAACGCACACGGTGAGCGCGAATCAGCTCCAGTCGCTCAACCGCATTTTCACCCGCTACCGGCAGTCCGCGCTGTGGCTCAGTCTCACGGGACTGGCGATTGTCGGCACTGGCGTGTTGCTCACCTACGGGGTGCGCGACGGCGTGCGGATTTTCGCGATCCCTTGCGGCGCGTGCCTCGGCATTTTCGGTTTATTGGGCTGGATTGGCCAGCCGCTCAATTTGTTTCATTTGCTCGGTGCGTTTCTTGGCGTGTGCCTGACGCACAACTATTCAATTTTTACTGCGACCTCGGCTTACCTACGTGAGCCGCCGCCGGTGTCGGTGCGGATGTCGGCACTGACGACGGCCGCTTCGTTCGGCGTGTTGGCACTGAGTGGCATCCCCGTGGTGCGCGCGCTCGGCTCGACGGTAGCGCTCATGGTGGTCGTCTCGCTGCTGCTGATCGAATTTGAGCACCTTACTGGGCTCGGAGAAAAAACATGAGCCGCACGCTGCTTCGCGCCTGGGATAAAACGCTGGGCCGGCGCGGCGACGACCGCGCGGTCACGCAAGCGGCGGACAGTCTGTCAGTGACGTTTCGCGAACTCGATGCGCGCGCCGCGGCTTGGCTGGCAACGCACGTATTAGACCCGCACGCGCTCGCGGGGCGTGCGGTGGTGTTTGCGGTGCCGAACGGGATCGGTTGGCTGGAGATTTTTATCGGGCTACTGCGAGGGGGAGCGGTCGCGGTGCCGCTCGACGTTGCGGAGCCTGCCGCGGCGCAGCACCAGATCGCAGAGACGTTGCGCGCAGGTTTTTGGTGGGATGGCGCAAGTCTCGTGGCTTTGGCGAACGCGCGGCGGTTTCGCGATCCGGAGGTGAGCCTCATCAAGTTGACGTCGGGCACGACGGGACAGCCTCGGCCATTAGTTTTTACGGCGGCGCAACTGCTGGCTGACACGCGGCAGGTGACGGCGACGATGGGGATCGGTCCTCGGGACCTGAACTACGCGATGATTCCGCTCGGCCATTCCTACGGACTAGGAAATCTGACGGGGCCGCTCCTCGCACAGGGCGTGCCGCTGGTCTGCGGCTCATCGCTGTTGCCACACGCGATCGCAACGGACTTCGCGCGGTGGCAACCGACGGTGTTTCCCGGAGTGCCCGCGATGTGGCGGGCGCTGGCGGCCTCGGACGTAGCACTAGAGAGTCTGCGCCTCGGAATCTCCGCCGGAGCGCCACTGCTGCCGGAGGTAGCGCGGGATTTTATGGCGAGGTTCGGTCGCCGGCTTCACAGTTTCTACGGCTCAAGCGAAACCGGCGGCATAGCCTACGACCCGGATGGTGCGGCGACGCTGGCCGGCGGCGTAGGACGGACGATGCGAGGCGTTAAACTGACAGTGCTGCGCGGACAGCGATTGCAGGTGAGCAGCGCGGCGGTGTTCACTGACGGCAACCGCAGGCGAGGGAAGACATTCGGCGCGTGGATCATGTCCGACTGCGTGGCGATGGATGCACGCGGTCGGGTGACGCTGCTGGGCAGGCGCGGCAGGACGGTCAAGATCGCCGGCCGCCGCGTGAACCTGTCCGAAGTCTCGGCGCGAGTGCAGCGTCTGCCCGGGGTGCGCGACGCGTGGGTGGGCGCCAGCACGGGAGCCGATCCGGTGCTCGGCGCGGTCGTCGCGACAGAACAGCCGACGGCGGAATTGCGAGCCGCGTTGCACGCCGACACCGCTGCGTGGAAAATCCCAAAGAAGTGGATCGTCCTGCCGGCCTTGCCACTGACCGCGCGCGGCAAAAATGACCTGCGAAAATTACAGGCGATGCTGTTCGGCCAGCCGTTTGTCGTTCAGTGAATCATCCGGCCCTGGACCAGGCGGTCGTCGTTGAAGACGACGGTCTGCTTGATGAAACGGCTGCTCCAGTAGACCCAGCGATCGCTTTCGACCGACGCGGTCTCCTGCGCGGGCGGGTAACCGCGCGCCATGATCGTCTGCTCCTTGTTCATTCCGAGTCGCATCTCGCCACTGCGGATGGAGGCGGCCAGATCTGCCGGCAACTTTTCCAACGGAGTCTTCCCTGCGGCCAGCATCATGCGGCCGACCTCGGCGAGCGACTTCAAGGTGGATTTTGCAATGTTTTCGATCGTGAACGCCTGGCCATTGTCGAGGCGTTTGAGCGAAAGCTTGTCGCCAAACGCGGACACCACCTTCACCGGCGTGTTGATCGGGACGATCTCGCCGCGCGAATAATTTGTCATCACATAGTTTCCCCGCTCGATGTGGATCGTGCAGCGCAGGAAATAGTCCTGGCCAACCACCGCCTCGACGAGGGGCGGCGCAATCTTGGGAAACACGTCGTTGCCGAGCGCGGGCCTGGCGGGAGCCACCTCATCCTTGGCGGGCGCGTTCGATCTCTTGAGCATTGTCGCGATGACTCCCTGAGAAACTTTAGCGGCGGAGAGGTCGATCAGCCCCTGAGCCGATGTGTCGAACTTTGGTTCGGAGTTTTCAATCGCACTGATGATGATGGCATCATCGAGCTTGGCGGTGGACATCTTGATAATGTCCGCGTTGGTCAGCACAGCGGCAGAGGCCGCGCTGGCAAACAGCGCAACCGCGAGGGCAATCATTTTGTGGTATTTCATGGGGGGACGGCCGCGTTTAGGATATGAACGGGGGGCAAAGCGTCGCTTCGATCTCGACGTTTAACTGCGCGCGGCACAAGTCGGCTTGGAGGTAGGAAACCAAATCCCTAGGTTGAAGTAAGCGCTCTTCGAGGGCTGCCGCCACCCATGGCTGGTCGTCGACATGCCGGAGGTAAACCTTGAAGTGTCGTGTGGCACCGCAGCCCGTGTCGAGGTGGGGACCGAGGCCGCAGGCCACGGAGAGTTCGCGCAAATTTTCCAAGGTGCAGTCGAGTTGATGGCGAGTGTCGTGCGGGGCCACGGTCCCATGACCGCGAATCGCGGCAGTGCCGGAGAAGAACACGGTGGCCTGCTCCCTATTCCGCACAATCGTCGCGCGCGCGAAACTCGGCGCACGCGGCCCGTATTCGCGGGGATAATCGTAAGCCGACACCTGGAGCGGGTTCTCCACGTGCCGCATCGCAGCCTGGCAGGCCGCGAAAACAACGCTGAGTTCAGCGGTCTTGCTCCCGACCGCCGACGCGGCGGGCAGAAACGTCTTGAATCCTGCCCCGAAGTGCCGCTCGAAGGCCAGGGAACGTCCACGGCAGAAAACCTGATAGTTCTCAAGCCCGCTGCCCCCACCTGCGTTAATCGCTGGAACATAGTTCCAAATTCGCGCAAAGCGCAGGCCGCGGGCCGCGTGAAACATATCCGAATATAACGCTTCCGTGGTGGCTTCGAGACCGGAGACGAGCGAGACGCTCGCTACGCCGAGCAGCCAGCCTTCCGCTTGGAAGAGCGCAAACGGACCGGAGTGCCCGGCGGGGCTAGCGGGAGGAAAAATAGCTTCAACCACTGCACCAGCGAGAACCGGCAGTCCTAAGGAAGAGCGAAAAATTAAGTTGAGCAATTTAGGTTGTCGGACGAATTGTATAGTTCCACTCACCGTGGAAGGAAGCCGGGGTAATATTGACCTGAGCCATTTGTTCGTCGGTGACGACGATTCCGGTTTCGTAGCGACCGTGAT
>SIAT01000048.1 GCA_009691645.1 Pedosphaera sp.
CGCTCTCCTTCAGCCGCAAGACGAAGGAGCCCGGTTGGAACTTCCGCGCCATCATCGTCACGAACAACAATGTGGTCGTGTACAAAATCTGGTCGGGCCAGCCGTGCATCGAACGCTACGAAGACAAGGCCAGACCACTCGGCCCCCTTCAGACGCTGGATGACATCCGACCGCCGATACCCATCTAAGTCAGGCGCGCATCTTCTCGGGATCCAACCCGTTCGCGAAGCACCACTCGCGGTAGGCGAATGGCGAAATCTCGCTCGGCTTGATCTCGCTGCGGCCGCCCCAGAAAACATTCGTGTAGAAAATCTCGATGCCGGTCTCGCGCAGGTGCGCGTCGATCGCCGCCTTGTGCGCCAGCACCGCGGCCTTCTCCGTGCCGTGCGCCACGCCCATGACATTCACGTCGCGGAACTCCGGCCCGCCTTCGCGCCAGTAGGCGTGTGTCATGATGTGGTGTCGGCCCACTTCCCGCCCCGCCTCGATCTCCCGGCCGGGTGTCACAGCCCAATGGAAAAGCGCGTTGTAACGCGTGACCTGCTCACCGGTGGAAAGCTGCTTCACATGCTCGAGGAACGTCGAGAAGCGCCCGATGATGCGGCGGCGGTTCATCTCCTCGGCGACTTCGAAGAACGTTTCCAGCGGCACCCCGGCCTCTTTCGCGCGCGAGGCCCACAGGTCCGGCGTCAATTCCTCCGGCGAAAACTCGCGCTTGAGCACCACGAGCACGCGCCACTCGAGATCGTTCAACGTTACGATGCTCACGTCCTGCACGTCGGCCGGTGCGTCGGCACGGCTGCCCGGCTCCATTCCTTTGCGCCGCACATGACCGACGCCGAGCGCGAAAAGCCGCTTCGCCGGCAGCAGGATGAATTTCTTCGCGCCCGTCTGCGCAGCGAGGAACTCGCAGTGTTTCGTCATCGAAAACCCCTGCGGCACCTTGAGCGTGGTCCAGAGTTTGTAAGTGGATCCGGGCGAAGCCGCGTCCGTCGAGCGCGTCACGACGTGGCCGGAAAACGGGTCTTTCTGGAACATGTAATCGAAGGCCATGTCCAACTGTTCCTGCGGCACTTCCCACGCCACCAGCGCGCCTTGCGCGAGGTTCGTCGCGAGCAGCGTCTGGCGCACGCGGCGGATCGTCCCCGCCCGCAGCATCGCTTGAATGCGCTCGATCACCAGCGGCAACTCGACGCCGGATAGCCGGGCGATCTCCTGCAACGGCTGGCGCTGAAAGCCCTGCACGCGATCCTCCGACACGGTGAGAATCTGCGCGTTGACGGGATCGGCGATCTGGACGGGAACGGATGTGACACTCATATCTTCAACTCAAAATCGCGTTATTGTGTGCGCAGATAAACCACGGACGCCAACCTTTTCTGGACCGAACCTGCCCCAAACTTGCCCTCACGTCTCGCTAGCTGAAACCACATCGCCAACATTCAACGTGGCGGCAACCCCAACGCGCGGCGCAGATGCGGCTCGAGCCCGCGAGCGATGAAATAGAACCCGAGTGAATTGCAGTGGCGGCCGTCCACAAGCCCGCCGGCTTGGTCTTTCCACAACAAATCGAAACCATCCACGTAAGCGATAAAGAGGTCGCCGGCCTTCTGCCGTTGCTCGACGAAGTCGCGCGCGACCTTGCGCTTCTCCAACTGTTCCTTCGCGACCGCCGCCTCCAGCGCTTCGCCCGCATTGTAGAACGGACCGGGAATGATGATCGGCACTTTCGGATGCTTCTTGCGCAGCACATCTACGAACCCCGGCAGCGTCGCTTGAAACTGGGATGCGGTCGGGTTCGCCGAGTAATCGAGCACGTAGCAGGCGGGGTCCACCTCCGTCATCGCGATTGCCACCGGCGTGTCGCCCAGTCCGTTGGCGCTGAAACCGAGGTTCACGAAATCGCTGTCCGTCCAACGCCCGAGGATGGCCGGGAAACTCATGCCGGGATTCGACGCGCAGCCGCCCTGCGTGATGCTCGATCCGTAATAGACCACCGGTTTCTTCACCGCAAACGGCTTGGGCAATTCGATCCGCGCCTTCGGATCAAGCGTGATTTCCTCGATGGCCACCCCTTTGTAGAGCGGCAGATAAATCGTGATGTCGCGCAGCGCGTTGGTTTTGCCCACCGTCCATTCCTTCACTATGCGACCCTCTTTGTCCGGCGCTACGCTGCCGAGATAATCTTCGCCCACGTACAAATCGAACCCGCTTTGGCCGATGCTCGTCATGTGCGGCATCGTCGTGGTGTCGGGATTTTTGGCGACGATGCCGATCGTCAGCGAATCGGTGCGGAACCGCAGTCGTCCCCCCGAGGGATGCTGCGCGAGCGTCCAGACGGCCGCGCGAAATGTATCCTTCGATCGCGCCGGCAAGCGCCGCAGCGCCGGCTTGTCCTCCGCGAACCACGGTAGTCCGCTCACGCCAATGCGCGCGTCGGGGAACTTGATCTGCTGACGCGCGGGCGCCTCGGCGGCGCTGACACAGAAGACGACGGACGAAACAACCGCCACGAGGCACAGGAGTTGAAAGTGGTTTTTCATGTTTCGAAAACAGCTCTCACAAAAACCGTTCTGCGGCGGTGTCGGCAAAGCGCAGGCCGCGTTCAGTGAGTTGAAACCGCTCGTCCGTGCGCCGGCCCCAGTCCTGCTCGACCAGCCACTCCATCTCGCGCGGCCACTCCGCGCGCAGATCGAAACCGGTGGCCTCCTGAAAGGCCGCGAACGGCCAGCCCGCATTCATCCGCAGACCGAACGCCGCCGTCTCGCCCGCACGCCGCCGCGGCGGCAGTTCCTCGCGCGACTCGATGGCGCGCACGCCCTTCTCCAGTTGCTCGCAGTAGAGTTGCGTGTTCGACCAGTTCCGCGTGCGCACGCCGTTCACGTAGCCCGTGGCGCTGGGGCCGAGACTGTGGAACGATCCGCCGCGCCAGTAATTCAGGTTGTGCCGGCAGGCTCGCGAGGGGATCTGCGACTCCGGCTTCTCGATCGCGGGATTGTCCTTCGCAAAGTTCGCCACTTCGTATTGATGATAACCGTGCGCGCGGGAGAAGGAGACAAGCTCCTCGTACATCTCACAGGCCAGATCCTCGTTCACATCGAACTCGCCGGCTTGCAACTGATGATACAGCGGCGTGTCCTCTTCGTAGATTACCTCGTAGCTGGAGAGATGCTCGCTGCCGAGCGCCGCCGCCTCGCGCAACGTCGCGCGCCAAATCTCCATCGTCTGGCGTGGAATGGCGAACATCAGATCAATGTTCACGTTGTCGAAGCCGGCGCCGCGCAGGATGTCGAACGACTTGAACACCTGCTCGCGCGAGTGGATGCGCCCGAGTTTCTCCAGCAGTCGCTCATCCAGCGACTGCACCCCCATCGAGATGCGGTTCACGCCGTGGTCGCGCAACATCTTCGCTTTGTCCAGCGAGACGGTCGCGGGATTGCATTCCACCGTCCACTCCTGCGCGCCGAGCAGATGAAGCCGCTCCATCGCTTTGAGAACGGTTTCCCACTGGCGAAGGTTGAGAAGCGAAGGCGTGCCGCCGCCGAAGAAAATGGTACGCGGTTTTAGATCGGGCGCGACGAGTTCCATCTCGCGCACGAGCGCGGCCACGTAGCGGTTCACCACCTCGCCGGAAGGCGGCGCGGAGTAGAACGCGCAATACTCGCACTTGTGCGCGCAGAAGGGCACGTGCACATACAGACTGCGCACAGGGGAAAGAGACCCATTCGACACCATGGGAGAATAGCCGACACGCCGTCGGCTTGAAAGGGACTTCGCGCGGCGGACCGCGGAAAGTTACTGCTTGGTGCGCTGGACGTTCAGGGCTTTCACGCCCTTCTCGCCGTCGGCGAGGTCGAAGTTCACCTCTTCGCCCTCATCCAGCGTCTTGTAGCCGTCCGCCTGGATGGCTGTATGGTGCACGAACAC
Source organism: Pedosphaera sp. (assembly GCA_009691645.1). Classification (GTDB taxonomy): domain Bacteria; phylum Verrucomicrobiota; class Verrucomicrobiia; order Limisphaerales; family SIAT01; genus SIAT01. The sequence continues at coordinate 3,928 of SIAT01000048.1, forward strand.
ATCCGGGCCGCCTTCTTGGGAGATGAAGCCGAAACCCTTCTTGTTGTCGAACCACTTTACTTTTCCGGTTGCCATAGTTACTTCCTTACTTCCTCTGAGGTTCGGCCAAAACAAAAAAAGCCCCTGCGCGGAGCCTGCTTGGGCCAGCGAACCAGTTGCGTTACAGACAGGTGAATAACCGCCGGTGCGTGATGCGTCAAGCCCCCTTCTCATCAAACACCGCAACGCCCCAGCCGATTGACACCTCCCCCGCCCCGCCCGTAACGTCGTTTGATGTTCGAATTGGCCGCGCCCTACTCGCCCGCTGGCGACCAACCGCAGGCAATCGCCAAGCTGGTCGCGGGACTGCGCGCCGCCAAGCAGCAGCAGGTCATGCTCGGGGTGACCGGTTCGGGCAAGACGTTCGCCGTTGCCAACGTCATCGCGCAGGTGAACCGCCCCACGCTGGTCATCTCCCACAACAAGACGCTGGCCGCCCAGCTCTACGCGGAGTTCAAGGGGTTCTTCCCGCACAACGCGGTCGAGTACTTCGTCAGCTACTTCGATTACTACCAGCCCGAAGCCTACATCCCGCGCACGGACACTTTCATCGAAAAGGATTCCTCGGTGAACGAGGAGATCGAGCGGATGCGCCTTTCGACGATGGGATCCCTGATCTCCCGACGCGATGTCATCGTCGTGGCGAGCGTCTCGTGCATCTACGGCATCGGCAGCAAAGAGGATTACGAGGCGCTGATGCTGCCGGTGCAACGCGGCATGGCCCTCTCGCGCGAGATTCTCCTCTTGCGGCTGGTGGACCTCCAATACACGCGGAACGACATCGCTTTCGAGCGAAGCCAGTTTCGCGTGCGCGGCGACACCGTGGAGGTGCGCCCGGCGCAGACCGAGGACGGCCTGCGGCTGGAGTTCTTCGGCAACGAACTGGAACGCATCAGCCGCTTCGATCCGCTCACGGGAAACGTGATCGAGACGCTGGAAAGCATCACGATCTTCCCCGGCAAACAATTCGTCACCTCCAGCGAGAAACTCAAACGCGCCATCCTCTCCATCCGCGAGGAGTTGGGACTGCGCATCGCGGAGTTCGAAAAGAACGGCAAACTAATCGAGGCGCAGCGGATCAAACAGCGCACCGAATACGACCTCGAGATGATGGAGGAACTGGGCTATTGCTCCGGCATCGAGAACTACTCGCGGCACATCGCCGCCCGCCCGCCCGGCTCGCGGCCGTCCACGCTGCTCGACTTTTTCCCGAAGGATTACCTGCTGGTCATCGATGAATCCCACGCCACCGTGCCGCAGATCGGCGCGATGTACGAAGGCGATCGCTCGCGCAAAACGGTGCTGGTGGAGCACGGCTTCCGTCTGCCCAGCGCGCTCGACAACCGGCCGCTGAATTTCCCCGAGTTCCAGTCGCTTCAAGGCCAGACACTCTACATGAGCGCCACGCCCGGCCCGCGCGAACTGGGCTGGGCTGGGAACGAAATCGCCGAACTGATCGTCCGCCCCACCGGCCTCGTGGATCCGCCCGTGACGGTGAAGCCGCTCAAAGGACAGATTGACGATCTCATGGAAGAGGCGCGCAAACGCATCGAGCTCAAGGAACGCGTGCTTGTCACCACGCTCACCAAGCGCACGGCCGAGGAACTCACCGACTACCTGCGCGATCTCGGTATCAACGTCCGTTATCTGCACAGCGATATCGACGCGCTCGAACGCGTCGAGATCCTGCGCGCGCTGCGCAAAGGCGATTGCGATGTGCTCGTTGGCATCAACCTCCTCCGCGAGGGCCTCGACCTGCCCGAGGTTTCGCTCGTCGCGATTCTTGACGCCGACAAGGAAGGTTATCTGCGTTCCACCACCAGCCTCATCCAGAGCGCCGGCCGCGCCGCACGGCACCTGCACGGTGCCGTCATTCTCTACGCGGACGTGATGACGGACAGCATCAAGAAGTTCCTCGCCGTCTGCGACTATCGGCGTCAAAAGCAGCTCGCCTACAATCAAGCCCACGGCATCACCCCGCGCAGCGTGACGCGCGCCGTGGAGGAAAGTCTCTCCTCCCACCGTGCCGCCACGAAGCGAGCCGACGCGTTGCTGCACGAATCCAACTCGAAGTTCGACGTGACCGAAACGCTCCGCGAACTGGAAGCCGAGATGCTCGAAGCGGCCACCAACCTCGAGTTCGAAAAGGCCGCGCTCCTGCGCGATCAAGTCAGACATCTCAAAGGAATGTTCGACAAGGAAGGCCCGACTGGCGCCACACCCTCGGCGAGCTACCGGAAGAAACGTGTACGTGGGGAGAAGTAGCCGCGGGCTTCTGCCAACTTCAATTCTGCGACAAATCTTCCGGCCCGTCGGCCAGTAGTTTGTACTGCCAGCCCAGCCCGCTGAGGATTTGTTTCCAGAGCTTCTTCGAGTCAGTGCTGAAGATGAGGTTGAAATCGGCCGGATGCGTGAGCCAGGACTTTCGCTTCATCTCGTCGTCGAGTTGGCCGGGCGCCCAACCCGCGTAACCGGCGAAAATCTTGAGCCGCGGCGGAGATGTGAATTTGTTGGTCAACTCCACCAACTCCTCGAGCGAGTGACTGAGTTGCAGATACTCCATCACGTTGCCGTTGCCGCAATCATCGGGCGCGTGCAGATAACTGAACGCGGAAGGCTGCACGGGGCCGCCGAGATAAAGCGTCCCGGCCTTGATGGTGTCCGGCAGATCCGCCGTGATCACATCGCCCACCGTATTGTCGGCGGCGCGGTTGAGGACGAGACCAAAAGCGCCCGTAGCGTCGTGCTGACAGACGAGGACGACCGTGTGATTGAAGAACGAGCCTGCCAACCCGCCGCCATCGAGCAGCAGTTGGCCGCGCAGGGATTTGGAAACTTTGCCCATCAAAAGCTGAGCCAATGTGCAACAGGCTTGCGCTTCTGACAATCCTGATTAAGTTCGCCACATGGCAAAACCTCTGCTGATTGTCCTACTCGCCGCCCTCGCGCTCCTCGCCGGCTGCAAAAATCCGGATGCCGGCAGCCGCGAGTTCATTCCCGGCAGGGGTTGGATTCCTGTGAACCGCTGACATTCGCGACGGAGGTCATTAAACGGGACAGCCTCTCTCTCCAAAGCGGCTCTCGAATAAAGAGTCATTCCACCCACACTCCAAAAAGAAAAACTCCCGCAGCCGAAAAGCTGCGGGAGTGGTCGTTGGTGTGGTTGTTTCCCCCTGCCAAATTATTTGCCGAGCAGAGCGAGCGCGGACTCGACCATCTTGTCGGCGGTAAGCCCGTGCTTCTTGTACAACTCGTCAGCGAGGTAAGCCGACTGGCCGAACTCGCCGTGGATGCCGTGGGTCTTGATGTGGTGGGCGATGCCCTCCTCGCTGAGCGCGTGCGAAATCTGCGCGCCCATGCCGCCCACGACTTGGTGGTCCTCGATGGTCACGAGGCGACCCCCGGCAGCTTTCACCGCGGCACCGATGGTCTCGAGATCCACGCGGTTGATGAAGGGGTTGTTGATGACCGTGGCGTTGACGCCCTTTTCCTTGAGCTTCTTGCCGGCCTCGATGGCTTTGTTGAGCAGCGGGCCGGATCCTACGAGCACGACGTCCGCACCTTGCTGAAGCACCTGCGCCTTGCCCCACGGGAACGTCGCCCCTTCGACCCACGTCAGTGGATAATTCTCGCGGCCGACGAAGAAGATGTAGCTCTCGCCATCCTTGCCGGCCTTGCGATCTTCAGCGAAACGCTTGATCGCCTCGTACATGAGCGCCTCCGCTTCATCCGAGCAACTGGGAGCAATGACGACCGTGTGCGGAATGGCGCTGGTGGCGGCGAAGTAGGTCGTGGCTTGATGACTGGCGCCATCGGCAGCGTCTTGAAAACCAACGTGCGAAAACATCGCGATGACGGGCGCCTGCGAAAGCGCGGCCATCGTGAGCGGCAGGTTGCCTTTGGTGACGCCGAACTGGCCGAAGGTGTCCACGATGGGAATGAACCCGGCCTTCGCGAAACCGGCGCCGGTGCTTACCATGTTCGCCTCGGCGATGCCGACCTCCACGTAGCGGTCTGGAAAGCTCTTTTGAAACAGGCTGATGCCGGTGGAGCCTTGCACGTCGGAACTGATCGAGTAAACGGGGTAGCCATCCTGTGCGGCGCGAACGGCGCCTTTGGCAAGGCCAGTCTGCACCTTGTCCTTCTTCACCGCCGAAGCCGCAGTGGGCGCGGCGGCAGCCTTGGCCCTTTTCTCGGCCTCCTTCTTCTCCCAATCGGCGCGCAGTGCTTTGGCCCAATTCACGAACTCCTCGGGCGCAGCGGCGTCTTTGTAAATCTCCGTGATCCACTCCCCAATCTTCTCGCCATTGGCGAGCGGGAAACCGTGGCCGCCAGCCGCGTTCTCCTCCGTGGCTTTGATGCCGTAACCCTTGATGGTCTTGATCCAAAGGCAGACGGGGTAGTTCGGATTCGCGCGGGCCTGTTCGATGGCTTTTTCGATGGAAAGATAAACGGCCTGCAAATCGTGCCCGTTCGGCACCGAGATGACATTCCAGCCGAGAGCGCCCATCGCCTGAAAGCTGCGCTGCATCGAGAAGGCATCCTTCGTGATGCGGCCGGAGAGCTTGGTGTCGTTGTCCGAAAGGATGAGGACGAACGGGTTCACACGGTCCTTGGCCGCAAGGCCGGGGATGGCGGCAAAAGATTCCTTCGCTTCGCCTTCCATCGCGGCGCCGTCGGAGACGACGCAGAGGGTCACACGCTCGCGCTTGGCGACTTTGTCGGCCATGGCCAGACCCTGCGCCTGCGGCAGGCTGGAGCCGAGCGGGCCGTTGCTGACGAGCACCCCTTCGGGATTGATGTGGCTCTCGCCGTGGCCAGTGAGCTTGCTCGCGATACTGCGGAAGCCCTTGAGGCTTTCGAAGGTCATCCCGTCGAAGCCATAAACCGCCCGCAGCGCGTAGATGCCGTTCTCCGCGTGGCCGGCGTCATTCACGAAGTTGAACGCCTCGTGCCACGCACGGCCCTGCGTCGCGAACATCTGCGCGTGGATCGCCGCCATGATCTCGGCGAAAGCCGACGGACCGCCCCAGTGACAGGCCGCGCCGCCATTCACGGCGTGGACGTCCATCAGCGCCAACGCCGCGCGGGTGGCGCGCGGGTCAGCCACGGTCACCTCGTCGCCGGCGAGGTTCTTCACCTTCACCGCATATTTCGGCGCAGCGGCCGGCGCGCCGGCCAGTTTGCTCTTGAGGCTCAGCGGCACCAACGGCGACGCCTCGACAGGTTTCACTCCGGCGGAAGTATCAGCACCCATAATTTTCGGTCGGTTGACAGGTCAAAAGTTTAAAACCAAGAAGGCAAACTTTAGGAGCCGGGCGCGAAAATGGAAGAACGTTTTTTGCATGCATTGCATGAACGCCGAGAATGGTTAGGTTGCATCAGACCACCAAAGGAACCTTATGAAAACCCTCACCGCACGCACCACCCATGAAGTCCTGCGGCAGATTCCCTACGGCCTCTACACCGTCGGCTTCCGCAACCACAAGGTCACCGAACTCAACGCCAACGTCGTGAACTGGATCACCCAATGCTCGTTCGATCCGCCGATGCTGATGGTCGCCATCCGCAAGCCCTCGCACAGCTACGACCTGCTGCGCGATGGAATGGTCTTCTCGGTCAACCTCATCGACCGCCGCGACCGCCAGATCATTCGGAACCTCGTCAAACCCTCCGACCGCGCGGGCGACAAACTCGGCCGCATCGGCCATGTCGAGGAGGACACCCGCGCGCCCATCCTGCGCAAGGTGTTCGCCTATGTTGAATGCCGCTTGAAGAAAATTTACGAACCGGGCGATCACGCCCTGGTCATCGGCGAAGTCGTCAACGCCGGCTTTCACGACCGCGGCGAGTCGATGATGTGCTCCGACATGCGCTGGCATTACGCCGGCTGAAAATGCGCGGACAGAAGCCGTGGCATGCGCTGCCAATCGTGGCGATTGGCGGCGCGTCTTCGTGGATTTCCGGAGAAGTGGTGCGCGAGGCGGGAATCGAACCCACAACCTTCGGCTTCGGAGACCGACACTCTATCCAATTGAGCTACTCGCGCACGAAGCCTGTCCGGAGCCTACCAACAATTTCACGTGCGGCAACAGTTTGTTGCCCGCCACACTTCACTTCGCCGGTCTGTTCACGCGCTTCAGCTCGCGCAAATCGTCCACTGGCAACATCACCGTGCCCACCGACGGATCCTCCACCACCACCGCGCCGTTGCTCACCGCGATCGTCTTGGCGTGCAGCAGCGCGCCCGAGGACAATCCCACGCGCAACAGCGTGCCGACCGGCGGCGTCCGCGGCACGTCCCGCAACACCACCGCCAGCACCTCCGGGAGCGGATATGCCTGCAGGCCGAACAACACCGAGCTCACCGTCACGCGACCGCCTTCAATCCCCTTGAACTCGCCATCCACGAAATCACCGTTCGCCAACAGCACTCCTTTGCGACCCGCGGGAATCTTCTCCGTGGCCCGCGACGTGAGCGGCTGCAGGTACAGGCGGGCGACATTCACGAGCGAGATCGATGGCGGCGAGTGCGTGGAACCAAAGCGGATCGCCGTGTCGTCGGCCGTCTGGATCGGTGCGGGAAGAAGCGAGCCGGCCCACGTGAGCACGCCTGCGGGCTGAACTTCGCCCTCGTCATCGCCCGGAGCAATCACACGGTGAAACGGCGGCGGCGTCACGCCGGGGAAAAGCTGGCTCGTCGGGATCACCACCTTCGCCGTCGAGGGGCT